>JAYUUT010000022.1:0-16415 GCA_043754455.1 Myxococcales bacterium | reverse complement strand
AGCGACAGTTTTCCCTTGCCGTCGCCGCCCAGGGCCTGTCCCAGTTTCGAACCAGGCCCATCCAGGCGGACGATCAAAATCTGCAAAAGCGTGTACGCGATGGCTGACATCAACAGGACCACCCCGTACACCGCCGTCGGCAGCCCCACGGATCGGTTTTCACCCATCCACCCCGTCACAAACGGAACCAGCGACAGCCAGAACAACAAGTGCAGGTTGGCCCACAAGATCTTGCCGTTGATGTGTTTGGCCATGTGCAACATATGGTGGTGGTTGTTCCAGTAGATCCCCACGAACACAAAACTAAGCACGTAGCTAAGAAACACGGGCAAGATCGGCGCAATCGCGGCCAGGTCGCTCCCGTGCGGAACTTTCAGTTCCAGAACCATAATGGTGATCAGAATGGCGATAACGCCGTCGCTGAAGGCCTCCAGCCGAACCTTGGTCATGCGCGCCCTTCTAGCTGGCCAACGACGGCCAAGCACGGACGCCGCCCCGGGTGTAACCTGCCACCCCTCATGGCTGCGCCCGACCGTATCTTCGTCACCACCCCCATTTATTACGTCAACGCCGCCCCCCACCTGGGCACGTTTTATTGCACCGTGGTGGCCGACGCGATAGCGCGGTACCACCGGGCCCGGGGACACGAAACCTTCTTCCTGACCGGCACCGACGAACACGGCCAAAAAATCGAACGGATGGCACGCGACAAAGGCGTTGAACCGAAGGCTTTCTGTGATGGCGTGGTCGCCGAATTCAAAAAAACCTGGGCCCACGTTGGCATCAGCCACGACCGGTTTATCCGCACCACCGATGACGATCATGTGGCCGCCGTCGGCGTGATGTGGAACCGCCTGGTCGCCAACGGTGACATTTATCCCGCTGAATACGACGGGTACTACTGCGTGGGCTGTGAGGACTGGAAAACCGACGACGAGATCGTGGTTGAAGCCGATGTGAAGCTGTGTCCCGTTCACAAGAAACCCGTCGAACGCGTAAAGGAAAAAAATTTCTTCTTCCGCCTGTCCAAATACGCCGATCGGTTGTTGGCCCTATATGAACAACCAGGATTCGTGCGCCCCGAATCCCGCCGCAACGAAGTCCGTGAATTTGTGCGCGGCGGCCTGCGCGACATTTCAGTATCGCGCCTGGCGGTCAAATGGGGCATCCCCATGCCTGGCGATCCCGCCCACACGATTTATGTGTGGATCGACGCCCTGACCAACTATTTAACCGCGCTAGGCGGACCGGACGCCATCAGCGCGGGCACGGGAAACGGATCTTTGTGGTCCGCTAGCCACCACCTCATCGGCAAGGACATCTTGCGGTTCCACGCGGTGTATTGGCCCGCCATCTTGATGGCCGCCGATCTGCCGCCCCCCACCGCCATTCACTGCCACGGGTTCATTTCGGTCAAGGGCCAGAAGATTTCTAAATCCGTACCTGCGACCCGGGTCGATCCGAACGTGATCGCCGACGAAATTGGCGCCGATCCCCTGCGATATTTCGTTTTACGCGAATACACCTTCGGCAATGATGGGGATTTCACCTACGAGGCACTGTTCCAGCGTTACGAATCTGACCTAGGCAACGATCTGGGAAACCTGGCGAATCGAACCATTGCGATGGCACGCCAACTGCCCGAAACCACCACCTTGCCCCCACAGCCCCCCCGCGGCGGGGCGGGCGATCCTTTGGCCGACGAAGAGGTGTCCCTGCGCACCGACGCGCTGGTCGCCATCAGCGATGCGACTCGCGCCTGGGATGATTTTTCCCCGTCACGCGCCCTAGAAGCAACCTGGGCCCTGATTCGCCGGGGCAACACCTACCTGGATCGCACGGCGCCCTGGAAACTGAAAAAGGCCGGCCAGATATCCGACCTACGCGTGGTTCTGTCCAACACCTGTGAAATCATCCGCCGCGCGGCCCTGCTGGTCGCCCCCGCCATGCCTCAAGCCGCCCGCGAACTGCTGCGCCAGATTGGGCGCGAAGGGGATTTTGGAACCTGGCCGGGTGCCGAATGGCCGGGCTGGCCAGGGGCGACCCTAGAGGATCCGGTTCCCGTATTCCCGCGCCTAGATCCCGATAGGCAGGCGGCCCTGTTGGCCCGATGGACCAGCGACGTCACGGGCATCGCCGCGCCCGCCCCCGGCAGCCCCGCCCCCAGCGACACGCCTGAAATCACCATCGACGATTTCGCCCGCATGGATCTACGCGCGGTGAAAATTCTGGCGGCAGAAAAAATTCCCAAGGCCGACAAAGTGCTGAAATTGACGGTGGATTTGGGGACCGAACAGCGCACCGTCATTTCCGGCATCGCCCGCGCCTACAAACCCGAAGATCTAGTCGGACGAACCGTTGTTCTGCTGGCCAATCTAAAGCCCGCAAAAATTCGAGGCGTGGAGTCCCGCGGGATGATTCTGGCGGCCGGCGACGCGGATATTTTGGGCCTTTGCGGTCTGGACCACGACGTGCCACCAGGCACCCGCATCAGATAGCCAGACAAAAGAGGTACAATCCGCCTGTACCCATGATCCACGTTAAATCCCACCTGCAGACCAAGTTCCTGGCGGGCGCGCTGGCGGCGATTCCTTTGGGGGTGACCACGTTCATCTTCTGGTACCTGGATTCAAAACTGCGCGAAGTGTTTGGGGTGCGTATTCCAGGGCTAGGGATCCCTCTGGCGCTGGGCGTGGTGTACATGCTGGGGGTGTTCGTGACCAGCCTCATGGGCCGCTGGTTGCTGGGCCGTGCGGACCGAATTCTGGAACGGCTGCCCGGGATGCGGGACCTGTACCGGTCATGGAAACAGGTGTTGGTCACGCCGGATGTAAGTTCGGGGATCTTCGCCCGCACAGTGCTGGTGCCGGATGAATCAGGACGCCTGAAACTGTTCGGATTTTCCACCGGGCGGCCCTTGGAAGGAAACGCGGACATGTTGTGCGTGTTCCTTCCGAACTCACCCAACCCGGCGTCCGGGCGGTTGGTGTTTGTGGCGATGCGCGACTGTCTGTTCCTGCAGGTGTCGACCCGCGAGGCCTTGAAATTCGTGATCTCGGGGGGAAACTATGTGCCGTCCTCCATTGGGACTTCCCTGGCGCAGCAGGCCGCGGTCCCCGCACCCGAAACAGCAACATGAGACATCACGGTTTTGTCGTCATAGGATTTGCCGCGATGGCGGCACTTTCTGTTGCGACCACCGCGCAGGCCCGCAAGAAAATCGCGCCTGTGGTGGTTCCGGCAGATCTGCAAACCATCTTATCCGAAGTACGTCGGCCTGGGGCAGCAGCCGTGCTGCTAAACGTATGGGCGACCTGGTGCGATCCCTGTGTCGAAGAAATGCCGAGCCTGATGGCGATTTACAAACGGAACCGAGATCTCGGGCTGCGCGTCGTCCTGGTGTCTGCTGATCCGCGAACACAATCAAAGAAGGTCAGCGCCTTCCTGGCAAAGCACGGATTTGACGGCCCCTCATTCCTGAAAATTGGCGATGACCAGGACTTCATCAACGGCCTCGACAAAACCTGGTCAGGGACGATGCCTGTGTCGTTGTTGTTTGATGGTCAGGGACGCAGGGTTAAAACCTGGTCCGGTTTGATTGACCAGGCCCTGGTTCAAACAGAAGTGGACGCCCTGATTCTGAAGGCCAAAACCCCATGAAAAGGAAAAACCTATGTTGAACGGACTTTGCACGAAAATGCGCTTCATGATGATCAGCGCCGCGATGCTTGTGGCAGTGGCACCCCCCGCGATAGCGGGCCCGGTCGCCCTCGGGACAAAACTTCCAGGGGCGGATTTGGCGTTGAAAAATGCCGCTGATGGCAAGGCCATGACCCTGGCCAAGGCAACCGGGACAAAAGGGACACTTGTCGTATTCACCTGCAACGACTGCCCTTTTGCGAATGCCTGGGAGGATCGGATCGTCGAACTAGGAAATGGCTACGCGAAACAGGGGATTGGGGTGGTGTTCGTAAACGCAAACAACCCTGGTGGAAACAAGGGCGAAGGCCTGGCCGCCACAGCTAAACGTGCCAAGTCGCGCCACATGCAATTTCCCTACGCCCTCGACGAAAGTTCGAACGTCGCCCGGGCCTTCGGGGCGGAACGGACCCCCGAGGCTTTCTTATTCGATAAAGATCAAAAACTGGTTTACAGCGGCACGATTGATGACAACAGCGACGAGCCAAAAAAGGTGACGAAACAATATTTGAAGGACGCCCTGCAGGCGGTCGTCAACGGCAAGGCGCCCCCGGTGGCCGAAACCAAATCCCTTGGCTGTGGCATCAAGTTCAAAAAGGCCTCGTGATCCGCAACTATTTTTCAGCGACAGTTCTGGGCACGCTGCTGCTGTTTGCCCACGCGACCGGCGCTGCCCCCCGCAGCCGCGCCCCCGAAGATGAAATCGCGCCACCTGGGGCCAAATACAAACCCGTCCCGATCATCAGCCCCGAACAGATGACCAAACAGATCGCCGCACACAAAGGCCGTGCGGTGATTCTGCAATTGTGGGCGACTTGGTGCGTGCCCTGCCTAGAAGAACTTCCTGTCGTGGCTGCATTCGCCCGCGATATGCGCGCCAAAGGCGTCGAGGTGGTTTCCATTTCGCTAGATGACCCTAGTGTCCCCGCCGCCTGGAAGGTGGGGCGGATCTTGCACGAAAAAACCGGAGGCAAGTTGCAAAGTTCGATCGTTAAGATTGATGATCCTGACAAGTTCATTGGCATCATCGATCCCCGTTGGGACGGCGACATTCCGGCCCTATTTGCCTTCGATCGCACGGGGAACAAACGCCGGGCCTTCGTAGGCGAGGTCAAACGCGCCGATCTGGAAAAACTGGTGGCGGATCTTATCGAACCGGCTGTCGCCCCCTAGGACCTTGCAGCGTGGATTATAAAAAGCCCCCCGGCGGCGCTGGGAATGCCTTTCTGTTTGGCCTGGCCGGAATTGGCCTGCTGGCGCTGTTGGCCGGCGGTTCCTGGTACTTGAAACGTACGACCCATCGCATATCCGCACCGGCCATTATTTCTGAAATTGACAGGCCCGCCCCCGTGAAATGGACCCCCGTCTATACCGGCGACGCGGTCCTTGTAACCGTGGACGTCAGCCCCCGTGACGCCCGGCTGATGCTGGACGGTGAACCCCTGCCGTCAAACCCGGTCCGGGTCCCACGCGCCTCCGTATCCCACAAACTGACCGCCGTCGCCGACGGGCACGAACCCGCTGCCGAGATGTTTGTGGCTGACCAACCCCGCACCATCAAACTGCGGCTGTCACGCCGCAAATAGTTCCAGTCGCCGTTATTTATAGTCCAGGACGACGATTTCGGCTGATGCGCGCGTCTTGACCGCCGACAGGGGTACCGAATTGCCGGTGGCCCGCCGCACGTTAGGTTTTCCCGCCAAGAACGCATCGACCGTGGCCAGTTCTTTGATCGTCAGCACGTCGGTTTTGTAGTGCATGGGAATGACCAACACCCGGGGGCGGATCTGATCCACGACCCGCGTCGCCTGCCGGGAATCCACGGTGAAAAATCCGCCCACAGGAATCATCAACACATCAACGTTTCCCAGATCCGACAGTTGTTGATCGTTCAATTCGTGCCCCAGATCGCCCAGATGGGCCACGCGCACGCCGCCCACTTCAAAAACGAAAATCGCATTTAGTCCCCGTTTTTTCCCCTGTTCGTCATCGTGATACGCGCCAACGCTGCGGATCTCGATGTCTTTGATTCGTTCTTTGACCTTGACCCACCCCTTTTTGTCAGGGGTTAGCCCCCGAAAAATTTTTGGTTTGCCGACGACCAACGCGATGTTGTTGTGATCCCCGTGTTCGTGGCTGATGGTGACAGCGTCAGCATGCAGATTTTCGGGCAGCGTGTACCCCAACCCCGCCGGAATCGGATCCATCACAACCCGGGCGCCGGTTGCGCTTTCCAGCACGAAACACGCCTGGCCATACCAGGTCAATCGCGCGACCCGCGGCGGGGCGGCGGACACAGCCCCACCCGCTGTCAACAGCGCCGCCAGCATGAACGCGCAAACAATACGGAAAAACATGACGGACAGGGTAGCAGTCACCGGGGGCCGAATCGCGCCACCTGTGCCACCCGTCCTGCACGTCCCGCCGCCAGCACCGTCCAGGCCACCCCCCCAAGCGTGACAAGACAACCCAGCGCCGCGCGCGCCGACAACGATTCATGCAGCCACAACACACCACCGCCCAACGCGATGATCGGGGTCAACTGGTGGATGATGCCTGATCCCACCGCCGTCACGTGTTTCAGCGCCGCCGTCATAATAAGCTGGGCCACAATGCTGGACCCGGCGACAAACAACAGCACCGTCCATTCGCGGGGCGTGGGCGCAACCCACTGACCAAAAGGCCCGAAGGTGGAAGGTATCGTGGCCAGGGCACCCACGGTCGAAAGCGATGCAAACACCGTCCATGTGGATTCAGCAGGGGCACCGCCCGCAACCGGGCGACGGGCGGCGCGAATGGAAGTCACGGCCACACCCGAAAACACCGCCGACATCACGGCCACCATCGCCCAGGTTGACGTCCGCAGGTTGTCAAACCCAACCACCAGACCGACGCCCAGTAGGGTCAACGCCAGCGCGATGATGGCATCCCGCCGGGGGCGTTCCCCCAGCATCGCCCACCCCAACAGCAACGAAAACACCGGCGCCGTGTAGTTCAGCAGCGTGGCCAGGCCCGCACCGATACGGGCGATGGCTGAATAATAACAAAGCACCGCAAGCCCCCCAGCCACCCCGCGCGCCACAAGCCACCGCCAACGTGTGGGGCGCAAAGAGATACCAATCGTCCACCGCGCACCCAAAACCGTCAGCATCCCTGCGGCAAAACGTACGAATGCGATTTGGGGCCCCGGGATACGCGCAGATACGACGCGGGCGCCTAGGGCCATCACCCCGAACAACGACGCGGACAGCAGCAAGGAAGTGGACGCACGACGAACAGCCTGATCTTCGGTCATTTTGGGGGCGGCCCGTCACCATACCGCCCGGTCGCCGCCCACGCACTACAATGAAGGGCAATGTCCGAGGGCGACGAATCCATTCCCACAACCCCCCGGTTGGCCGAGGCGACAGTGACGTCCGCCCCGCGCCCGTTGCCCGAAATTCTGGACAACCTTCCGCAAAGCCCCGGCGTTTATCTGATGCGGGATCGCCGGGGGAAAATCATCTACATCGGCAAGGCCGCCAACCTACGCACGCGCGTGCGGCAGTATTTCCAGCCCAACACGGGCGACACCCGCGATTTCGTTCCGCTGTTGGAACGGGTGGTGGGCGACATCGAAACCGTGGTGACCGGCAACGAAAAAGAAGCGTTGCTGCTGGAAAACACGCTGATCAAGAAACATCAGCCCCGTTTCAACGTCAAATTGCGGGACGACAAAAGTTATCTGGTGCTGCGGCTGGATCCCGCGTCCGAATGGCCGCGCCTAGAAGTCACGCGCAAGATAAAGGACGACGGCGCGTTTCATTTTGGTCCCTACCATTCAGCGTCATCGTGTCGGGAGGCGCTGCGGGTGGTGAACCGACATTTTCAGCTACGCACCTGCACGGATCATGTGCTGCACAACCGAAGGCGCCCGTGCCTTCAACATCAGATTAAACGCTGTCCGGCGCCCTGCGTGCTGCCGGTGTCTCGCGATTCCTACGGCGATCAGGTGCGCGATGTGCGGCTGTTTCTGGAAGGAAAAAGCGAAGAATTAACTGACCGGTTGCAAGGACGAATGAAGGACGCGGCCCATCGCCTGCAATTCGAAGAGGCCGCCACGTTAAGAGATCAGTTGCGGGCGCTGGAATCAACGTTGCAGGCGCAGCGGGTGGTGTCTGCGGATTTGCTGGATCAGGATGTGGTGGGATTTCACCGCGAAGGGATCGCCGTAGACATCGTGATGTTGTCCATTCGCAGCGGCAAGGTGGCAGGGACACGAACATTTTCGTTTTCCGACCAGGAATTTCCCGACGCCGAAATTTTATCCAGTTTTATCGGTCTCTATTACGATCTGGTGCCCGCGCCGCCCGACGAAGTGCTTCTGCCCTTCGTTATTTCGGACATCGACCTGAAGGCCGAATGGTTAAGTGAAATACGCGCGGGCACCCACAAACGCCGGGTTGCTGTTTTGGTTCCGCAACGGGGGACCAAACGCGAACTGCTGGACCTGGCGCAAAAAAACGCCGCCGCCAGTTTTGCCAGCCGGCGCAGCGCCGAACAGGATGCCATGGCTACGCTTGCGAAACTGCAACACCGCCTGCGCCTGCCCCACCTACCCCGCGTGATCGAGTGTTACGACATATCGCATATTCAAGGATCCGACACGGTCGCGTCGATGGTGGTGTTTGTGGACGCCCGTCCAGAAAAATCCAGGTACCGGACCTTCAAAATGCGCCATGGTGGGGTGGGCAGGCCCGACGATTTTGCATCCATGTACGAACTGCTGTCCCGGCGATTTCGCCGCGCAAAAGACGGGGGGGGCACCCTTGGTGACAAACCGGATCACCCCTGGGCCCTGCCCGATCTGATTGTGATCGATGGCGGCAAGGGCCAACTGGGCATGGCGCTGGCGGCGGCGCGCGACCAGGACATAGACATCCGGCCCGGCACCGGGTTGCCCATTATTGGGCTGGCCAAGGAACGAGATCCCCAAGGGGTTGCGGCCACCCACGATCCGAAAGATCGCCGCCCCGATCGCGTGTTCCTGCCCAACGCGAAAGAAGGCATCCCCATTCGCCAGAACAGCGCCGAGATGTACGTGCTGGCCCATCTGCGCGACGAAGCCCACAGGTTCGCGGTCACGTTTCACCGCGCCCAGCGCAAACGCCGGACATTGCGTTCGGCGCTGGGTGACATCGCGGGCATCGGCCAGGCACGACAGCGGGCCCTGTTGCGGCATTTCGGTAGCCTGCGCAAGCTGCGCGACGCGACGCTGGACGAGATCGCCGGGGTGCAAGGTGTGTCAATGACCGCTGCCCAGGCGGTCCATACCTGGCTACAAGGTCATGGGGACAGCATCGGCCTCACGGCCCTGGTAACCCCCGACGTGTCCCCCCCCGACGACGTGGTGCAGGCCGAGGGGGCGCAAGACGCCATCGAAAGCGCCTTTGCCGATCTGGCCGACATCCCGGGAGATTCGGACGATCCCGACGAATCCGACCCTGAATAAAGTGCAATCGGGGTATAAGCGGCCGGTTTCGTTTTCAGCACGAGGAGGCAGCCGATGACCAATTTCGCAAGATTCTGTTCAGGACTGACGTTGCTGGTGTCGCTCGGCTCTGGCTGCGAAGGGGACACAGCCGGCGCGGCGTCGCCATATCCCGAACTGGTCGGCGCCTGGGAATACACCATGGGATCACAAGTGGTCAAATGCGCGGGAAGACCGGATGCGGTGGAAAATCTGAAGTCCACCATCATTGAAATACGACCGTCGGCGGACGCCGCAGGGGGGGTCGTGCGATGGGATCCTGGCTTGGTTGGCACCGGCGAGAATTGTTATCAGCGGCTAGCCGTCACCGGATCGGCAGCCAGCAGCCAAACCGCCCATTCATGCGTGCTTCGCCAAACTAACGAGAAGACCATGGAACAGCTCACGCTAACCTTTACCTTCGACAGCCTTATGTTTAATGCCACAGGTCAGACGGCCACCGAAACGGGTGCTGGAAAAATCACCCGGAGGCTCAGCGGCGCGGCGGGCCAAGAGCTGGCTATGCAGTCCTGTGATTTGTCCCTTATGGGCCTGCTAAAGCGCATAACCCACTAAAATTTCTTCCTTTTGAAAATAAAATCGGAAGTGGTTTACCCTCTTTTGACCCGTTTTCTGCAAGGTATGGCTAAGCTCCGCCCGATCCCAACGTCCAAACAATCATGAACATGAAACGAACCCGCCCCCTGGTTTTCAAAATCTCTTTGGTTGCAGCTCTTTTGGGCGCGACCGCCGTCAGCCTCGCCCAGCAGCCGAAGGTCGCCGCGCCAAAACCCACGGTGGCACCACCGGCCCCCATAGAATGGAAGCCCTACACCGAAACCATTGCGGGCACGAAAGTGTCGTTCGACATGGTGCCGCTGCCAGCGGGGAAATTCTCGATGGGAAGTCCCGCCAAGGAAAAAGGCCGGAACAAGGACGAATCGCCGCAGCACGACGTGGATGTGCATCCGTTTTTCATGAGCAAGACCGAAGCAACCTGGGAGGCATACCATCTGTTTTTGGACCTCGGAATCAAAGCGTCGCTGAACCCGACCGCCGATTCCAACGCTCCCGACGCGTTGACATATCCGACGCCCCCCTACGCGGACGAGACCTTCGGATACGGCAAAGGCAAACAGCCGATCATTGCGGTCACCTGGCATGCCGCCATGGAATTTGCGCGCTGGATATCGACGAAAACCGGAAAGACCTACCGCCTGCCCACCGAAGCTGAATGGGAATACGCCTGCCGCGCGGGCACGACGACGGCCTATTCATTTGGCGACAGCCCCGCGAAATTGGGCGACTACGCATTTTTCGACAAGAATGCGAAGAAGCGACCGAACCTTGTAGGCCAGAAATTGCCCAACCCCTGGGGCCTTTTTGACATGCACGGGAACGTGTCGGAATGGACGCTGGACCAATACGCGCCCGATTCGTACGCCAAGGCGGTTGCGGGAACGATGCCGTTTACCGCGCCAAACGAACGCCGATTCCCCCACATCGCCCGCGGCGGGGGCTGGAAGGAAGGCCCGGCCGGGATGCGCTGTGCTGCGCGCCGGTTTTCGCAGAAGGTGTGGAGCAAACAAGATCCGCAGAACCCACAAAGCATTTGGTGGCATACCGAAGCCACCGAGGTGGGTTTCCGCCTTGTGTATGTGCCGCAGGAATATCCGAACGTGAAAGCAATCCGGTCGAAAATGACACCGGAAAGCGCCTATTAGGCCCTGGACCATTGGGAGAACGAACATGAGTGAGAGCAAAAGCGATACGAATAGCCGTCGGGATTTCTTGCGCGGCGGGGCCGTAGCGTCTGCAACCGCAGCGGGCGCCCTGGTCCTGTCACGTCCCAGCACCACGCGTGCAGCGGACGACGAAATTCGCATTGGCCTTATCGGCGTCGGTGGACGCGGTTCAGGCGCTTTGGAAAATGCCCTGAAGGCGGCCAAGAACGTCAAGCTGGTCGCCGCAGGGGATCTGTTTCCGGAAAAAATCACCGAGAAGCTTAAGCTGCTGAAGGACAAGGGTTTTGGCGAACAGGTGACCCTGGCCCCTGACAAAATGTTCTCGGGGTTGGATTGCGCCCAGAAGGTCGTCGCCACCGATTGCAACTACGTCATCATCGCGACGCCGCCGGGATTCAAGGCCGCGCAGATCCGCGCCGCCTTGGACGCGGGCAAACACGTCTTCACCGAAAAGCCTATGGCGGTAGATGGCCCCACGGTTCGGCAGTGCCTAGAAATGGCTGAGGTCGCGACCAAAAAGAACCTGGGCCTAGGCGTCGGTTTGCAGCGCCATCACCAAAAAGGCTACCTGGAAACGCTCAAACGCGTGAAGCAGGGGCAGATCGGCGACATCACGTCGGGCCGCATCTTCTGGAACCAGGCGTCGCTGTGGATGAAACCACGTCAGCCCAAATGGTCAGACGCCGAATGGCAGATCCGAAACTGGCTGTATTTCACCTGGCTGTCGGGCGACCACATCGTCGAGCAGCACATTCACAACATCGATGTGGCCCAGTGGTTCATTGGCAAGCCCCCCGTGGCCGCCGTGGGCATGGGCGGACGACAGGTGCGAACGGATCCGGCGTACGGACATATCTTCGACCATTTTGCCGTCGATTATGAATATCCCAATGACGTCCACGTCCTGTCGATGTGCCGCCAGATTCCGGGTTGCCACAACGAGGTCGGTGAACACCTGCAAGGCACCAAGGGCCGCGCTGACTTCAGCGGCAAGACCTGGACATTGACCACCGGCAAGAAGGTATGGACCTACGACGGCAGCAACGACGTCGATCCGTATATTCAGGAGCACACTGATCTGATCGAAAGCATCCGCAAGGGCAAGCCGCTGAACGAACTGAAGTCGGCCACCGAAAGCAACCTCAGCGCGATCATGGGCCGCATGGCCGCCTACACCGGCAAGCGGGTTACCTGGGAGCAGGCCTTGAATTCCAAGGAAGATCTATTGCCCAAGGATCTAAAGCTGGGGCCGTTGGCAACGCCGAAGGTTCCGGTGCCTGGTAGCACCGACTTGATCTAAAAATCTAAAACCCAAGGCCGCCGCCCGCGACAACGTGGGCGGTGACCGGGTTGGTGGAAAAGACGTTCCTTCGGGTTGACCCGTCCGCTTCGATGAAGAAAAACCGTTCGCGGCGCATAGCTAAGGTGGCATCAAGCGCAGTGAAGAGGAATACCCGGCGCCCCAGCGCGTAGCGCAGATCGAGACCGGCGGTTGCCGCGGCGACAAGGCGATAGCCCCCCGCGCTTTGGTCGAACCCGTGCCCTGCAAAGGCAATGGCGCTGGCCTCAAGCCCCAAAAGGCCACGCAGCCCCGTGTTTCCCCGGGCGCGGTGGAATGGCACCCAGGCGAGCGCCAACGCAAACCGGGAGAACGACGCGGTCGCACCGCCTGTGGATGACTGTGAGCGAGGCAGATCCACCCCGAGCGATATGGCAAAAGCGGGCCAGCCAACCTTTGCGATATGCAAACGGGAGAGCAAATCGACAAACGGCCCCGGCAGCGCTCCCGTGCCAGTTCCTGCCGCGAGCGCAAGCGACGCATCCCCTTGGGGTAGCGGCGGTGGCGGTGGCGGCGGCGGCGGCGGTAGGACCGGGGCTTCGAGGGCCAAGGGTTGATCAGGATCAAGCGTCACCGCAAGCACCAGAGCGATAGCTTCTGTCAGCGTGGAGCAGTCGGCGCCATCGAGCAGCAAATCGCGGACGCCCAAGGGATTGCCGCTGCGGTCGGCGATGCCCAGATGCACCGCGAAACTCAACGGGGCGCCCGCTAAGGAAGGCCGGCGTTCGACGACGCCAGACACGATGGCCTCTGCCCCGGATGCCCCGACAAAAACCGGACGGCCCAGCCGGGCCTCGACGACACGTGCGAGGCCCGGACCGTCGACACATCCCCCGGCGCCAGAACCACGCTGCCAGTCCAGACTGGCGGTGCGGGCCAGTGGCGCAGCCAGCGCCTTGGTGCCCCCGGTCAGGGAGGCCCCAACCCAGAAAATCAGCAGGCTAGGCAAAAACCTCCGCACGTGTTCACACATACTACCTGCTAAGCGTGTCATCCCGTCCCGGTGCGCCGAAATCCAAGCGTCAGGTTTTTTCGTGCGATTATCAGAAAACTAGAGGGTCAATCCCGCCCATACTCTTGTGAGGTCATTCATTGCGACCCGCCCCTATGCGTTTGACGCGTCGGAGCTGACCTTTCCCACACCCGCTGTGACAGCCCCCGATCCCCACGCCACCTTGCTGGCCGCGCTTTTCTCCGAGCACGGAGCCTATATTTGGCGCGTGGTGCGGCGAATGGGCGTCAGCGAAGGAGAGGTGGATGATTTGACACAAGAGGTGTTCCTGACGGCCCACCGTAAACTGCCTGAGTTCGAGGGGCGGTCGTCGCCCAAGACCTGGTTGTACGGAATCTGCCTGCGAACCGTATCCGACTGGCGCCGCCAGGCGCGCGTGCGGCGAGAAGATCTGGTCGCCGAGCCCCCAGATCGGGGTGCGGAGGCGAGGCAGCCCGAAGATCTGGAACGCCAACAGGCGCGCCATTTGCTGGACCAGGCCCTGGCAACTCTGGACGAGGATCAACGTGCAGCTTTCGTATTGTTCGAAGTGGAAGATCTACCCTTGCGGCGTATTGCCGAGATCACCGAAACACCACTACAGACGGTGTATTCCCGGCTAAAAATCGCCCGCGCCCGTATCGAAGAGTTTTTCCGGCAGGCCCACAGCACGCCCGCGCCCCGATTGCAGGAGGGAAACGCATGATTCGGCAGCAAGATGAGGATGTACAAGATCCCCCGCGGCTGCACGGCTCCGCCGCCACGCCTGAATCGTTGCGGTCGGCGTTGGCGGCGGCGCGCGTTGACGGACCCGATGCAAGACGGTTGGCCCTGATTGCGTCGCAACTTCCGATTCTAGGGGCGGGCATCGCCACCGGGGTCGGGGCAGGATCGGCAGCCGCGGCCACCTCAGGTTTGTCGGGGCTCATGATAGCCGTGTTGGCGGCATTGCTAACTGGGGGTGGAATCGCCGGCTACCTGGCCACACGCCCCACTCCCTTAGAAAATACGGTCCAGAACACCCCAGGACCTGTCCCCGCAGCGCCGACTCAGGCGGTCGTCGTTCCGGGATCTTTGGCCCCGCCCGCGCCCAAGCCCGTGGCCGAACCAAGGGCCACCGCACACGACACCTTCATCCGAAGGCCCCGGCCAAACCGATCCCCCACCCCCGCTCCGCTGCCTCTGTCAGCGCCTGCCCCCGGTGACGTGGCAGGCGAGATCCGGCTTTTACAAAGCGCAAAGGCCGCCCTAGCTGACAGGCCCGCTGAGACGATTCAGCTGGTGAATGATCACACGCGCCACTTTCCCTCCGGAATCTTGGTGCAGGAACGCGAGGTCATCGCGATTGAAGCGCTGCTGCGCACGGGGAAGACCGCCGACGCCCACGCCCGCGCCCAATCCTTCATGAAAACGTACCCAAAATCTGCGCATCGGCGCCGGGTGGCAGCGTTGCTGGAGGGTGGACACTGAAACGCCGACGGTCATTCTATCTACCCGTGTTCTTAGCCCTAGGCGGGTGTGCAGGAGACGCCGAAGTTGGACGTTTTCTGGGACAGGCAGATCAGTGTCGTAGTTTGGGGGTCGATGAACGGCAGTTGACCGGGCTTGGAACCAACGGGCAGTCACATTGGCTGCAGCCGTGGCGTGCTTACCGTGACACGTGGCCTGCTTCACGCATGCGCAACAGCCCAGGTCTTAGCATCGGCGTTGCCGATTCTGCGGGGGCAGGCGTGCGTGCGAAACTTCTATCGGACACCGGCTTTCGGCGCACCCTTATCGGCATCGGTTGGAACAGCATGAACTTCGACGAGCCCGACAGAATCGAGGCCAGCGAGCGCGACAAGTTGCGGCGGGCTTTGATGGCAGCAAAAGCCAACGGGCTGCGGCCACTTTTGACCCTGGATGGGTACGACGGACAGCCGTTGCCCTCCCGCGGGGTGGACATCACGTTGACGGCGGCAGCGGCCAAAGGTGATCGACAGATAACCGTGGACGCCACATCCGCCAAGCAGATCGTTTTGGGGCGTACAGGACTGGCATCTGGAGGAACCTTGGCGGCGCTGCTCTTTTCGGCGGTAGACGCGGCAGGGATCGTGAAACTATCTCGGCCCTTGCCAGCCGCCTTGCCCAAAGGGATCCACCGCGCTGCCATCCTCAAATTCCAGCCATTTTTTCGACCGATACGGTCAGATGGCACGCCCAATCCCTGGTTCGAAGAGACCCTAAAATGCTGGCTGGACTATGCACGGGCGTTTGCCACCGAAGCCCGCGACGTGCTGGGAAACGAGGAATTCGATCTCGAAGTATGGAATGAATTGAAACAGGGATCTGATTTTCTGGACGTGAACAACTACTACGATCCGCCGATCGATGACGGCAGGGGCGATGCGCTGGATGTGATTCCCCAGGAGATTCTGGCGCGGACAATCAAGGCCCTACGCACAGGCGGTTTCGCCCGGGTCGGCATCGGGGATGGGTTCGCCAACACGCGGTGGCAACGAACCTCTGGCAATACCGCCCCCGGGGTCACGGCCATAGATAGGCACGTCGTAACACACGGCGCGCGCTTCCCCTCCACCCGGTTTGCAGTCCCATCGATCGATGCGTTGGGGCTGCAAACCGGCGCCCTGGACAGCGACGGGTTGTGGCGGGCGCCTTTTACGCCGACCTACGACGCTAGTTTTCCTGAATCCACACTGTCCGCGATTTTCCCCGCTGACGGCACCAGGCCAGGCCAGTTGGTAAGGGACGTGGCCCCAATAGGAACCAACAACCCAGCAGCTTTCGCCCAGGGACGTCACGTCGCCCCCGCGGGATCAGCAGCGCCGGAGACTTGGGTGACCAGCCTGAACTGGAATCCAGGCTGGTCACGCGACAACGGCGCCACGATCACAGACGCCGACAACATTCATCTACAGACCAAATCGGCCTTACGCTCGCTGGGTTCTTTTGTCGGCGTTGGCGCGACATCACTTTTTTTCTATCAGGGCAGCGCCAGCCTCGAAATCCTGGATTTCGATCGAAAAAATGGTGGGCCTGGTCAGCCAGTCCTCAAACGCTTTTTGAACGCGTTTGCGGGGCCCGATCTGACGGGACCGGTTCGCCCCCTGAAACTGGACGCGGTTGTCGGCT
>JAYUUT010000021.1:0-3769 GCA_043754455.1 Myxococcales bacterium | reverse complement strand
CGACCAGTTTTGCCACCAGGCGGTGGTCGTCGGGAAATTTGAAATCGGGGCCGATTTTCTTGATGAACGCCGTGCAACAGACGGGCCGGATTTGGCCATTCACCATGGGGGCCTGCCGGGGCCTGATTTCAAGGGAATGGGTTTCCCCATCCGAAGGGATTGTCACCGAATTGTTCGCCGGCCCAAATACCCCCAACGCCTTGCCATCCAGCCACACCTCGACGTTGGCGGTTCCCTTGGGAACCAGGTCCAGAATCCGTGGCGGTCCCACGACCTTGGTCGCAATGGGTTTGACGATTTCCGTTGCGGGCGGCGCCTGCGTTTCGCCGACGGCCACCTTGTGGGGGTCGACGTGGGCTGAACGCAGGTCCAAGGTCTTGACCCTTCGTCCGGCGGACGGTGTTTCCGTTCGTTCGTTCTTCGCGAGGGCGAAAGCGGTAACACCGTTGGGCTTGGGTGGGGCGGGAATGGCTGCAACCGGCGCGGCCTTTAGCGTCACCGGCACCTCGGTCTCGACCCGGTGAAGCAGGCCCAGGGTGGCGGCGCCCACACCCCCTAGGGCCACGGCGCCGATGGCCAGCCGTTTGAGGTACTGGCGCCCCTCTAAACGTTTCAGTTCGCGCAGCACTTCCTGGTTGGCCGGATCGATGGCCAGCGCCCGGTTCCATAGTTCTAGGGCCCGTGCGGTGCGGCCCGCCAATCGTTCACGCTTGCCGGCTGCGACCAGCGCCGTCATCATCCGCGGGGGCAGGGCCTTTTCGTAGCCATCAGCATCAACAAAGAACTGTCGCAGTTCTTCGCGCGGGTTTTCGAATCCCGCGTCTTCCAGGAACGCCGTCAAATCCACCAGCAGGGCGCCGACCGTCGGGTACCTGTCATCGGGCCGCCGGGCCAACGCGCGGGCAATGATTTTCGCCAGCCGATCCGCCACCAACCGGTTGACGGTGCGCGGATCGGTGAACCGCCCTTCGGCGATACGTTTTAGGACCTCGTGCGGGTTGCGCCCTGAAAACGGCAACACACCTGTGGCCAGTTGGTACAGCATGATGCCGACCGAAAACACGTCGGTGCGAACATCCAGGGGTTTTCCTTCTAACAGTTCTGGCGCCATATAGGCGGGCGACCCCAGCAACTGGCCTGTGACCGTCATGCGTTCCAGATCCATGATCTGCGCTACGCCGAAGTCCATCAGTTTTAACGCGCCATCCTTTCGGACCATGACGTTTTCCGGTTTCACGTCGCGGTGCAGAATGCCCAGCGAATGGGCATGCATTAAAGCGCTGCCTATTTCGTGGGCGACGGCGGCTGCGATTTCTGGCGCCGGAACTTTTCGCCCCGTAACGAACTGTTTCAGGGTCTGGCCATCGACAAATTCTGTGACGATGAAAGACGCGGGGGCGTCCTGGCCTGAATAGTCGAAAATCTGCACGATGTTGTCGTGCTGCAGTTTGGCGACGGCTTGCGCCTCGCGTTCCAGCCGCACCTTAGATTCCTTCTCGGCCAGAAGGTGGGGATGCAGCAGTTTGACCGCGACCTCGCGGTGCAGGGTTTCGTCGTGCGCGCGGTACACCACGGCCATGCCGCCTTGGCCCACCTCTTCTATGACCCGATAGCGGGCAGGGATTCTTCCTTGAAGCACCATGTCTCCGGCGGCGTAACGGAATCTCCAAGCCAGGCTAGGAGCTAACTAGACACCCAACCGGTGCGAAAAGGGTGAAATTCCGTCAAACCTGAGGGGAATGTAGGCCGCAGGGTCGCCTGTGATCCAGCTCACTGGGCTTCGAGGCGCCCGCCCCACCAGAAGGGGCGACGGGCGCCTGGTTTTCGGAGGCTATTTCACGCAAATGAAACTTTGCGCCTCATCTGCAGCAATCTGCTCGTCGGCGCCGCTGGCAAACGACACACTGAGGTGGTCGTCTGATCCCATCACCTCGGTGCTTGAAAGCAGCGTCCCGCAGCGGTGGCCCCCAAAGGACGCGGGCAGGAGGCAATCGTTGGACGTGGTCTTGCTGCCATGCGTCGAAGTCAATAACGAACGCAATTCAGTATGGGTGGGCAGGCGCATGCCTTGGGCTTCACAATCCAGCGTCGCTTCAGCATGGGTGAGGGCATCCAGCTTCACAAAATGACTAAAGCTGAGCCCCTTGTATTCGTCACGCACCAGAGCCTCGGGGCTGATGCGAAACTGGGCGCTGCCAAGGGACGTTGGGGGAATCTGCGGTGCATCGGCCTCCACCGCCGACGGGGTCCGGTCAGGCGCGATCCGCCCCGTCTTGGTCGCCACGGGCGCGACCACCGTTTTGTCCATCCGGGGATCTACAACGTCGGAATCGGACGTCATCTCGCCCACGCAAGACGTCCCCAGAAGGATCGTAAGCCCCGCAAAGCTACCGATCCGGCGAAGGCGTAACACGATTCTACTTCTCCTCGTTGCTGCGAACGTCGAAACCGAACGAAGCGGGCGCGCCCCTAGACGGCGTGACCGTAAAAGTGATGGTCCCAAAATCGACCGAAATCTGCTCGGTTGCCTTCCCGTCGACATTCTTTGGGGAAGAAATCTGGTAGCTCCTTATCGTCGCGCTGCCCAGATCGATCTTGATGAACGGAGTTTCGCCCGAGATGGGGCTCAGAACCGAGAGCTTGAAGTTAGTGATGACCTTGCCCAGGGCCATGTGCCGCATAAGGATCGGGCTGGCCTTGTCCACCTGTCGCGTAATAATCAAGGATTGGAAGGACACCTTTCCAGCGCCGGATCCAGATCCGGCGGCTGCCGCGGCGTTCGAGGCGCTGAGGCTGTATCCGGTGACGTCGAGGGCCTTTTCGAACCCCTTTACTGTGCTGTCGCCTTCAATGCCGGAGGCTGTCGCTAACGCTGGTGCTGCGGCGGCGGGCAAAGCGGCGCCGAGGCCAAAAAGGCTAAAAGAGAGGATCAGAGAAAGTTTGTTTTTCATCATGGTGTAGGCAAACTATGACAGCACCTACATTTTGCAATAGAAAGATTTGATTTCCATGACCATCAAACGGATCGGCGCAGGCACGCGCATGAGCGAGGCCGTTATTCACGGCGGCATCGTCTACCTTTCGGCCTTTGTGGCCGGAACATCTGTCGGCAAATCGGTCAAAGAGCAAACCGCGGATGTCCTGGCGCAGATCGATGCCACGCTCAAAGAAGCCGGCAGCGACAAGACGAGGATCTTAAAGGCAAATATCTGGCTGGCTGACATCAGGACCTGGCCCGAGATGAACGAGGTCTGGGATGCCTGGGTTGTGCCGGGGCAGGCCCCGCCGCGCGCCGCCATTGAATCGAAGATTGCACTGCCTGGACTAGCCGTCGGGATCATGGTCGAGGCGGCGATCGGCGGTTAGGTTGCGGCCCCCGTCGGGCCGAACTAAGAACGCGCGCGATGGGCGCCGATTGGCTGTTGCTGCTTGTCGGCTGCGTGCTGGCGTTGGCGGTGTGGTTGCGGATTTCGCCGGGGCGACGGTCGTGGTTTGGATGGGCCGTGATGGTGATGGGGGTAGGAACTTTGTTGGCCGCCAAGGCGTGGTCGGAACGGATTCAGGGCAATCGGGACAGGCAGGATCTGGCCCGGGCGGCAGTTCCGCGTGAAGGGCGACCCGGCGGGTTCGTGACGTCGGCTGCGTGCAAATCGTGCCATCCGTCGGAACATGATTCCTGGCACAGGTCATTTCACCGAACGATGACCCAATATCCGACGGCGGCGACGGTGCAGGCGCCGTTCGACAACCTGCCAACCATGCGGGTTCG
>JAYUUT010000020.1:0-2600 GCA_043754455.1 Myxococcales bacterium | reverse complement strand
TGGGTCGTACCCGGCGCTTTTCGATCGCGATGTACAGCCCGGCGAGTGGTTAGGGGCCTATATCAGCACCTATGTAGAGCGCGATGTCCGCGAGATATTAGAAATCCGCAATCTGGGGGCGTTCCAGACATTTTTGGCCTTGGCGGCGGCGCGCACAGGAGCGCTGCAGAATAGTTCGACCCTGGGCAGCGACGTCGGCATCTCGCACGTCACGGCCACCGCGTGGTTGTCGGTATTGGAAGCCAGCTATATTTGCTATTCGCTTCGGCCCTTTTTTCGAAATCTTGGTAAGCGTCTGACGAAAACGCCCAAGCTGCATTTTTGGGACACAGGCGTTGTCTGTCAGTTTCTAGGTATCTTGTCGGCCGAGCAACTTGATCTGCACCCCCTACGTGGTGCCATTTTCGAAACCTGGGTCGTGGGTGAAATCCTCAAATGGCATCTTGGACGTGCCATCAAGCCGGATCTGACCTTTTATCGTGATCATGGGGGTCTTGAGGTCGATCTGGTCGTGCGCGCCGGGTCGGTGACCACACTGGTTGCGATCAAGTCAGGTAGAACCGTCGGTGCCGACGCCTACGGAAACCTGGAAAAGGTGGCTGTGTTGATGGCGCGTGATCCAATGGGCACATCCCAGATTCGCAAGCGTCTGGTCTATGGCGGGGACGAATCTTTTACCCACGGGGGTGTGGACGTCGTGCCCTGGCATCAGGTCGGGCAGCGCGACTGGGGCTGAGCACCTCGTCTTGCACTAGATCCACCCGAATGGCCGATCACAAGCGGCGCTTCGGGCCACACAAGGGCCGCGCGCGGGGGCCCACACCACAAACCGTCCCAGGGCGGATGCCATGATCGGCACGCCCCGCGCAGTTGGCGAATTTCTGTCGGTCTGTGTAGACTTCTACACATGGCCACCAACCTTGCCATCGACGATCGCCTCCTGAACGAAGCCCTTCGCGTTGGGGGTCAACGCACAAAAAGAGAGACCGTCAACGAAGCGCTTCAAGAATACGTGCAGCGGCGAAAGCAGGCCACGATCCTGCGGCTGTTTGGAACCGTCGACTTTGATCCAAAATATGACCATAAGAAGCAACGACAACGATCATGAACGTGGTCATCGACACGTCGGTCTGGTCCCTAGCGCTGCGCAGACAACGTCCTTCATCGGATCCGGCTGTTCATGAACTTGCGTTTCTCATTTCGGAGGGTCGAGCGACCGTTTGCGGACCGGTACGCCAGGAACTTCTTTCCGGGGTTCGAGACGAAGCAACCTACCGAAGGCTCAGAAGCCACCTTCAGGCATTCCCAGATATCGCACTTGAATCCGCCGACTATGAAAATGCTGCCGTATTTTTCAACACCTGTCGGGGCAAGGGGATTCAGGGATCCAACACGGACTTCCTGATTTGTTCTGCCGCCAAAAGAAGGGGATTCGCTATTTTGACGACCGACACTGATTTCCTTCGGTACGCAAAACACCTACCGATTCGTATCCATCCCATAAGGAAACCTGTCTCTTGAGTGACGAATCTTTTACCCACGGGGGTGTGGACGTCGTGCCCTGGCATCAGGTCGGGCAGCGCGACTGGGGCTGAGCACCTCGTCTTGCACCAGATCCACCCGAATGGCCATGCCGTCGAACACCGGATAGCCCGCGATGGCGTGCAACCGAAAGGGGATGTGTTCAAGGGCTGCAAACGATTCAACATCAGCCGACGCGATCACAAGCGGCGCTTCGGGCCACACAAAGGCCGCGCACAGCCCCAGCCGCGCCGCACGCGTTTGCGGCTGCACAAGCGCGGGGGCCCACACCACAAACCGTCCCAGACGGATGCCATGATCGCGCAAGATCCGCCGATCCGTCGCCGTGAGATCCCGAAGCTGCGCCTGCGCATCGGCGGCACGGACAACCCCTAGATCGTGGCGCAGTTGATATAGAAGGCCACGCCCCGCAGGCGACAACCGCGATTCATTGTCTATCCGCAACGGCAGCAGAAGCTGGGCCCCCATATCCCGGGTCCACGCCAACAGGCGACGCACCAGCCGCGATCGGGCGCCACCACCAACGCCATCCGCCGTGACGACAACCCCGGGTCGTTGCAGATCGGGTCCGGGGGACAGCCGCCCAATCAACAGATCACCCGCAAACAAATGTCCGGTTTCATCGACACGAAACCTATCGTGAGGGGCATCAATCAAATCCTCAATGGCGCGGTTGTCGGTCACAGCGAAGGCCGATGGATTCGGCGCAAGCGACAATTTTGCTGTCAGTTCAGTGGCAAGGGATCGCGTGCCCGCGGTCGCGACTGAGGCCATGCGCGCCTGGACCCGCGCGCGCACGCCCACAAAACGCTGAACTAGTGTGCTGTGAAGGGCGTCGCTTAATCTGTCCTCAACCAGGCGGGTGCGGGCCTGCCAGTGGGCGTTGTCTCGAACCCAATCGGGATGGTTCGCCAAATAGGAAAACGTGCGAATCGACGACATCCGAAACAGCAACGTGTCCAGATCCCCCACAGGATCGTTCAGCCGCGTGATCTGTTCGTCCAACCAATCGCTGTGCACCCGCGAACGATCGCCCGACAGTTGCAAAAATATAGTCC
>JAYUUT010000019.1:0-36938 GCA_043754455.1 Myxococcales bacterium | reverse complement strand
CCGGATGGGTGCGTCAGATTCTAGAGGGCCGCGTGTTTGTGGAGGTGGAGACTTTGGACCGGATTGCCTTCCAAGGGACGGTGCGGCTTACGGTGGTTGCAGGCGACCTGCAGCGCCTCCTTCCCGGCGATCAAATCCGTTTTCGTGGGCGGCTGCGGGAGCCTGCGGGCCTTAGCAACCCGGGTCTGGCCGATTCGGGGCTGGCGTTGCGCGCCCAGGGGATTGACTGGACGACCGCGGTTCGGACCGCCGCTGATCTTCAGGTCGTTAAATCCGGGGCTTGGGCGCGGCCGCGTCGTCTGGCTGAACGTCTGCATCGCGTCCTGCGAGCCGCGGTCAATGAACGGCTGACCGGCGATGCGGCCATTTTTGTCCGTGGTGTGGTCCTAGGCGAACGCGGCGCCTTCAGCGACAAGGTCGAAGCGGGGTTCCGGGCTGCGGGGGCCACTCACGTTCTGTCCGTTTCGGGCCTGCACCTGGCCGCTGTGGCAGGATTGGTTTTTCTGTCCCTTCGCTGGCTTGCCGCCCGGATCCCCTGGCTTGCCCTTCGACTTGGTCCCGATCGGGTCGCGGCCGGTTTGGCGGCGCCCGTTGTCGTGCTTTACGCTTTGGTAACCGGGGAAGCGGTGGCAACCCTGCGCAGCCTTCTGATGACCCTCGCGGCGCTTGCGGCACTGTGTTTTGGGCGGACGCCCAGCGCTTCGGCAGCCTTGGCCATGGCGGCTTTGGTGTTGCTTGTGCGGTCGCCACTGGTCCTAGTTGATGTTTCGTTTCAGCTTTCCTTTGTGTCCGTGGTCGCCCTGTCGTTGGCGTCGCGCGGCTCTGCCCCCCCATCGTCCGCCGCGTTGCTGGAACCGCGATGGGTTCGCCTGGGACGTGCGATGGGACAGTGGCTAAAGATGGGGTTTATTGTCAGTTTGGCGGCGGCCGTGGTCACGGTTCCCTTAGTCGCCCATCATTTCGCAGAGCTGGTGCCCGCGGGCCCGATTGGAAATCTTTTTTTGGTTCCCGTTGTGGAATTCGTGGTGGTGCCGGTCGGTTTGCTGGGGGCGGCGTTGGGGGCGTTGTGGCCTGGGGCAGGGTGGGCGCCGCTGACGGTTGCGGGCTGGGCCTCCGAGTTGGCCTTGTGGCTGGCCGAAGGGTTCCGACGAACCGCCCCGGTGTTGGCCGTGTGGTCACCCAATCGCATGGAAACGGCCGCCCTGACCTTTGCCGCGGGCCTTGCCGTGGCGGTGGTGGCCAAAAAGGGACAAAGGCCCGCGCGGGCGCAAGGCTTCTTGATTCGGGCGTCGGTGGGGCTGGTTGTGCTGGGGTTTGGCAGCCTGTTGGGCCGGTGGGGGGCGAGAGTGTTTGGATCAGGGGTCGAAGTTACTTTTTTTGATGTGGGGCAGGGTGACGCTGCTGTTGTGCAGGGGCCGGGCGGGTTTGTCGCCGTGGTCGACGGCGGTGGGACCTACGACGGAACTTTTGATCCGGGGGCACGCGTGGTGGAACCGTTTTTGCGCCGACGAGCCATCGGGCGGATTGATTTGATGGTGTTGTCACATCCGCATCCCGACCATATGGGTGGGTTACATCGTTTGTTACAGCGATTCGACGTCAAAAGGCTGTGGACCAGTGGAGACGACGGACACAATCCGGACTATGCCCGGTTGATTGCTGAAGCGAAGGCGGCCCACGTTCCCACCCCGGTTCCGCTTCGATTTACGACCCGGGGCCTGACCTTCGAACCTGTCGGGCCTTGGGTCGGTGACGCCATCGGGCCGCCGCCTGGAACCAGCGTCAACGATGCATCTTTGGTGGTGCGGGTCGCTTTTGCTGGCCGATCGGTCGTGTTTTCAGGGGATGTTGAGGCCGATGGGGAAGCCGAACTAATTGCGCGCAATGCCCTAGGCGTGCCCGTCAAAAGTGACGTTCTGAAGGTGCCCCACCACGGCAGCCGCACGTCATCGACTGCCGAATTCATCGATCTTGTACGCCCTGAACTGGCGGTGATGTCCTTGGGCCGCCAGAACCGGTTCGGATTTCCAAAGGCCGAGGTATTGAAGCGGTACCAGGAACGCAAGATAAGGGTGCTGCGCACGGACGAGGACGGCGCCGTCACGGTCACAATCGACGAAAATTCAGATCTTGAAGCAACTTGTTCCCGTGTTTGCCGATGACCGGAGATGCGAACGAAATTTCATGGCGCACGGGCTGCTGTTGGCATGATGGCGCTGGGCCTTTTGGCGTGTTCAGTGGTGCGTCCAGGTCTACATCCCAAGGCGATAGCCCATCAGGCCGAAGGGGCCAGGGCCTTCAAAAATGGGGAACTAGACAGGGCCGCGGGCCTGTTTTCCCTGTCGCTTGAATACGAACCAAAGATGGCGACAGCACGCAATGGGTTGGGGCTGGTGGCCCTGGGGCGGGGGGACAAGGACGCGGCGGAGGCCCAATTTCGAACGGCGGTGGCTTTGAATGAAGAGCTGGCAGAGGCGCATCTGAATTTGGGGTTCATCTATCTGGAACGTAACGAAAACGATGAAGCGTTGTCGCGGTTCAGAAAGGCGCTGGCCATTGACCCGGGGTATGGATCCGCGCGGCTGGCGGTGGCTGAAGTGTTGTTGCGTCTGGGGAAAAACGAGGACGCGCGGTGGGAGCTGACAAAACTGGTCGAAGTTGAACCCGAACGTGCTTCGGCGCATGCGGTCCATGCGTTGGTTCTGGCCCGGCTGGGCCGATCGGCCGCTGCCGAGGATGCGGTTCGCAAGGCGTTGTCGTTGGATCCGAATCTGCCGGCGGGGCACCGGGCCCGCGCAGAAATCTTGAAACGACGCGGGGATCCCGAAGCGGCGATCGATGAGCTGCGTCTGGTACTGGCCGCAGCGCCGACGTCGTTTGACGATCGATTGGGCCTGGCGACCCTGCTAGCGGCGGCGGGGCGTCCAGACGAAGCCGTGGCCGAAGCGCAGGCTTGCGAATTGGCCGCCCCTGGTCGTGCCGAGGCCCCTTTTGTTCGGGCCTTCGTACAATTGCGCCGCGAACGGTTCGATGACGCGGCGACGGCGGCGCGCCGTGCTTTGCAACTAAAGCCACACTTTCCCGAAGCTCGGCTGGTGCTGGCCGAAGCGCTGTTTGGCCAGGGGTTGGCAGAACAGGGGCGGCGCGAGGTCGAACTGTTCTTGCGGGAAGCCCCAGCGGCCATGGTCCGCGAGCGCAGGGCGGCCGAGTCGTTTCTGCACGGTGAATCGAAGTTATGACCATGATTCTTTCGTCCGGACTTGAATCGGGCTAGCTTGCGCGTGTGGAGTGGATGTTTCGTCGCAAGCGCGCGCTGGGACTATGGCAAGAGGGCCAGAGGCTTTATCTTGAGGGTGAGGTTGAACGGGCGAAACGACTGTACGAAGAATCGATCGCAGTGCTGCCGACGGCCGAGGCGCACACCTTTCGGGCGTGGGCACTTAGCGCTGAAAACCGCCTGGAAGACGCGATTGAAGAGTGCCGCAGGGCCATCGAGGTGGACCCGACCTTCGGGAATCCCTACAACGATTTGGGGTCGTATCTGATGGTGTTGGGGCGCAGCGATGAAGCGATTGAATGGTTAGAACGTGCCAAGCGGGCGCCTCGCTACGAGCCCCGGCATTTTCCCTACATCAACCTGGGGCGCCTTTTTGCGGCGAAAGGATTGGTGCGTCGAGCCATCGCCGAGTTCGAGGGAGCACAGCGGCTTTGTCCGGAAGATCTGGCGTGCAGCGTTGCACTGACCATGCTGCGGCAAAAAGTAAATTAGCTGCTCCTGGTCGTACAGACTGTTCGCCCGGACCGTGCCAATTTTGTCCGGAATTAACCCAAGGGACGACGGAAATTGTCATGTTCCGGCTGCAAGTGCCTGTGACCAGGTCGCTTCTACTGGCCCGGTTCTTGATGATAAAAATGGGTGAGCCACGGGGCTAAGGAAACGACCCAAACAAGTCGATTTCTTGATCGTGGGGCAAACGTCCCACAAAAAGGAGGTCACCATGCGTCGACAAACTCGCACTGTGTCAGACAACGGCAAGCCCGGGGTTGTGGCAGGTCAGTCCTCCCATTGTGTCGCTGAGGTCATGGGAACGGATTTGTTCACGCTGACCCCCGATACGGTCGTGGCATCGGCGCTGCGCCTAGCAGGATCCAAGGAAGTTCATCATTTCTTGGTCATCGAGGACGGCAGTCTGGCGGGGATTGTTTGTGAAACCGATCTGGTTCAGGCCCGGGGTGGTTCGCTTGTCAGAACGTGTATGAAAAGCCCCGTGCTGTGTATCAGCCCTGAAACCACAATCGATGAAGCAGCGGACATCATGAAGGAGAACGCTGTGGGTTGCCTGCCGGTGGTCACGGGCACGTTCTTGGTTGGCGTGCTGACAAGGGAACGCGTCGAGGAGATTACGGGCAAGGATACGCATAAGGTTTTCACCCTGTTCGGGGAAGAGCCTGACGAGGAGGTGCGAAGCTGCGCAGCCTGCGGTGCGGTCAAGGGCGTTTTTGCACACGTGCGTGCGGGGCTTTTGGATTTGTGCCGCGACTGTGCGGCCATCATGCCCAAATCGGACACACCGGGAAGCAACTGATCACAGGCCCGGGGTCGGCTCGCCTCGTTTGACAAGCTTGCCCTTGAGTCCGGAGGACACGATGACCTTGTTGTCGGCGTCGATGATAACGCCTTCGACGTCAGGCAGGTCTTCGATGATTTTCATGCCCAGGGTCGGTCCGGCGGCAAAAATGGCGGTGTCCAGCGTGTCGGCTGTGAAGGCGTCTTTGGTCAGCAGGGTCACGGATCGGCAGCCGCGCGCGGGCATTCCCGTGCGGGCATCCAAGATGTGGTGATACCGAACGCCGTCCTTGATGACCGTGCGTTCATAGTCGCCCGAGGTGTTAAAGGCGTGGTCCGACAGCGAAAGTTCGTAGATGATCTTGCCGCGAGGCGCGCGCGGATCCTGGATGCCGACCTTCCATTCACGCGGGCCGGGATGCCCCGCTGCAAACAGATCGCCCCCCGCCTGGAAGATGAAGTCCGAAAGACCTTCGGCGCGGATCGCCCGGACGGCGGCGTCAACCCCGTAGCCCTTGGCCAGACCCTCAAGATTTAGGCGTTGCCCCACGCGGCGCAGTTTGACGGTTCGGGCCGTCTCGTCGATGCTGATGTCCCGATAGTTCACCAGCTTCAGGCGCTTTTGGACCTCAGCCACGGGTGGGATGCTGCCGTCGTTGTCTTCGTCAAACTTCCAAAGTCCCTTGAAAACGCCAACCGTAATGTCGAAGGCGCCTTGGCTTAGGTTGGCCACCCAGAGACCCTTCTTTATGACTTCCAGCGTTTCGGGCGCGACCTGCACCGGTTTTTTTCCGGCGGCAGCGTTGACGTGTGCCACATCAGACGTTTCGGTCCAACTGGTCATCAGGGCCTGCAGACGATCCATTTCGGCAAGGCCTTTGGCCACGGCGCGCTGAACGAAGGGTTCGTTGTCGTGGAACGCTTTGATCTGACAGGCAGTTCCCATGCATTTTCGGGATACCACGATCATGCGTTTTTGCGGGCTGCGTGGGCGGTGGGGGCCCGCATCGGCGGCCCGGACCGGTGCCCCCGGGGGTTGTCGGACACAGGCGCCGCCGACAACCAAGGCCACGAGGCCAATGCCGCTAAGGAATCGAAGTGAAAATTGTGCCAAGGCTGGTGCAAACACAGCGCGGGACTATCCCCTATACTGCGGCCCATGTCCAAGGCTGTCCCCCCGTCTACGGTGACGACGCGTGCCCCGGATGTGGTGGTGATTGGTGCCGGGGTCGCGGGCTGTTCGGTGGCATTGCGGCTTGTGCAACAGGGTATGTCCGTGGTGGTTATCGAAAGGGGCATTCCAGGGGCTGAGGCGTCAAGTGCTGCGGCCGGGATTTTGGGGCCGCAGTGGGAGGCGGAAGGACCGGGGCCGATGTTGGATCTGAGCCTAAAAAGCCGTGCGTTGTACCCTGCGTTTGCCGACGAGATACGCGCCCTGTCTGGGATCGACATCGGTTACACGCGGTCCGGACTGATTGAATTGTCGATGGACGATGTGGGGGATCGCGCGTTGGCTGAACGCGCGTCCTGGATGGGGGGGCGCGGGCTGGACGCGGAAGTTCTGGGGCCCGCGTTGTTGCGGGAGGTCGAGCCGCGTCTGGGCCCGCGTGTGCGGCAGGGCCTGAGGTTTGCCAACGAGGGTCATGTTCATGCGCGCAACCTGGCCCGGGCGCTGGCCCAGGCGGCAGCAGTTGCGGGCGCGACGTTTCTACAGGGACGGTACGTTCGGCGCGTGACCACAGACGGCGATAGGGTCACGGGGGTGGAACTGGACGGAGAGAGTCTGGCGGCGGGTGCGGTTGTGGTGGCCGCGGGCAGTTGGTCAGGGCTTATCGAAGGGGCAGGCGTACCTGCGGCGGTGGTGCGGCCGGCGCGGGGACAGATGGTGGCCATTGAAACCCGACCGCCCCTGTTTCGGCATGTTCTGGCCCCGATTGGTGGCGGCTATCTGGTGCCCCGATCGGACGGCATCGTGCTGGGCGGTTCCACGCTGGAAATGGTCGCGTTCAAGAAGGAAGTGACGGTCAGTGGGTTGGCGGGAATCTTGGCAATGGTGCAGATGGTGGTGCCGGATCTGGGCGACGCTGCTGTCGTGGAAACCTGGTCAAATTTCAGGCCCGCGACCCCTGATCTAGTTCCTGTGTTGGGGCGGGCAGGGCTCGACCGTTTGTATTTGGCCACGGGCCATCACAGGTACGGCATCTTGTTGGCCCCGATCACGGGGCAGATTGTGGCGGGGTTGCTGACGGGGAATCCTGTCGATGGCGTGGCGTTGGCGCCGTTTTCGATCACGCGGTTTAAGGCGGATGCGTAGGCAATGTCAGTGGTTGAGATCCGACGGCTGTGCTAGTCAGCGAATACAATCTCGCCGAAGCGCGACGGATTGTGAGGGTTCGTGTCATCAAGACCTGAATCCGACCACTGTGACAAACGTCGGTGCGGCGGGGTGCCGTCCCAGCGGTTCAGGTTAGCGGTCCAGGTGTCACCGGCTGCGGGCGGCCCCTTGTGGCTGCCGAGGTCTTCGAAATTAGACCAGGGGATGGCCACTTCAAGTGACCACCCGCGGTCTTTGTCGCCGGTCTGGTTCAGCGTGCCACGGATGTTGGTAGCCAGCGCGGTACCAGAGAAATCGACACGCTTTATGAGAATCTTTGGGAACACGAACAGATAGTCGTACAAAACGGCCCGGGCGTTCATTTCGAGGCCGTAATAAAACGATTGCTTCGGATTTGGATTGATAAAGATCTCGACGGCGTCGTCTTCATAGGTCGGATCATCGTGGCGTTGGTGATGGGCGACCACGTCGGAGTCATCGCAGTCGTAGGCGATGTATAGGTTGCGGTCATCCCACAAAAGGCGCGCGATGGTCTTCTGCTTGGTCCCCGTCTGTTTGTCCCACGGGAACACGAACGGTAACGGGATGGCCACTTTCCAGGCCGTGTCGTCGAGTTTTCCGTCAACCAGGATGGGACCCGTCGCGCGTTTGACCTGGGTGCGGGGGATCTCGGGCACGACACGTTTGGGCTGGGCGCAAACGTCGGCAGTGTCAGCCGCCGCGAGCGCGAGGAAAGCAGGAACAAACCAAACTAATAGGTGTTTCACGGGATGAGTATAGGAAGTTCCGGGCGCCCATTTAGGACGTGGGAATTCGCCGAGATCGCAGCCAGACACGGTGTCGTATGCGGCGTTCTTTGTCCAAACGACCCTGTTTTTCTGCCATCGCAAAATCGTGAACCAGGGTGGCTTCGGGCGGAAGGACGAAGGCGGACATGAACTTCACGGGATCAAGAAGATCGCCGTTCTGGGTGACTTCGAAGTGCAGGTGGCTGCCGGATTGTTTGACCCCGGTGCGGCCCACGAAACCTATGATGTCGCCAGCCTTCACGGATTGTCCGGCAGATACCAGGAAAGAATTGAGGTGAAAATAGCCGGTTCGGACCCCTTGGGGGTGGTTGACCCGGACAAAAAGGCCGCCGGGGCCAAACCGGGATCGATACGTTCGAGATCGACGAACCGTAAGCCAACGGGCGGGCTGTTTTCCGGGCATATCAGCGCCCGCGAACTGGATCACGCCATCAGCAACCGCACGCACGGGCTCCCCCGTAGCGGCGTCAACGTCAAGGCCCCGGTGTTCCCGGGCGCCGCCTGCGCGGTCAGCCCCAGGCCCGCTTGTGCCCAGACGGGGCGCGCCTTGCAGGGGCGCGACAAGATCGAACCCAAACCAAGACGGGTGCGTGGCGCTGGGGGTGGCGCCATACAGCTCCAAAAGCCGACGCCGCGAGGTCAGGACACGATCTTCCCCCGTTGTCCCCCAGACCTTGTCGCCCCAGATGAAATGGGCCACAGACGTCCTGTGCGGGGTGCTGCCGTATTTAAGGTCCAGCGATGTGTGTTCGGTATCCCATAGTTTGAGCAGGGCCACCCCGACTTCGAGGTTGTGGCGCGGATCCAGGAGGTGATTTTTGTCCAGGGCCGTCCGAGGAAATGGCAGCGCTGAGCCCTTGGAAAACATGGCGGGTTGGATCTGCAGGAGGCCGATACCGGCGGCGGATTTCAACCCCGGGGTGCAGAACCCTTGGCGGTAGGCGAGGGCGGCTAGTAAAAATGGGTCAGCGTCGGAGGCGAGCGCCACGTCACGGATGATGGCGGCCACGGCAGGAAGGTCGACCGCGCGCGAGGCCACGGGGCGACAGATTTTGGTGAACGCGTCGTCGAATCGAACCGTATCCAGGGGGCCGGTCAGGCGCGCTGGTTCAGCGGGCCATCCCGCGGGATCACGAAGTTCGTGGATTCCGCGATGTAGGGGGCCCGGAGCCTGCCGCGCACGCGGTGCCGAGGGCCAAGCCGCCTGGGCCGGGGAGGGCGCCCAGCCAGGCAGGGTTGCAAGGAAAACCAGAAGCGCGCGCCGCACCTGTATGGGTTCGGAGGAATCGCGAGAGGTCTTTAGCCGACTGGTGGTAGGGTGCGCCAGGGATGGGATGACAGACGGGTCAGCAAGGACGTGGCAGGTCTTAACGACGATCGTGGTCGCTTTGGCCGTGTTGAGCGCCACGGTGACAATTGCCATCCTGTACCGCGCGGCGATTGCGGCGGAAATTGATCGGATGGCCGAACTGGCCCGTAGCCAGGCACGGCTTATCGAATCGGTGGCGCGGTTCGATTCCATCCACAGCGTGGCCGATCATCCAGAAGGTGCCACCATGGCCACGCTGGGGCAAGTGGCGGAGGGGCACGCCGCCTGGTTGCGACGTGATTCCTCGTTAGACATTCTTGTCGCCTGGAAACGGCCCGAAGGTCAGATGGCCTTGGTCCACCAAGGGCAGGTCTTGGCGGTTGGGCATCGCGATATTCCTAACACGGTGTCAAAAACCGCCCTGGATCTATCACTTCTGGGAAAACAGGGCGGGCTTCTGACCGCGCAGATGGATGGACGCGAGGTCATAGCGGGATACGATTTCATTCCCGTGTTGCAGTTTGGCATTGTGCTGCAAGTCCCTCTGTCCAAACTGCAACGCCCCTTCGTCCAGGCCGTCGCCTATAGCGCTGGGGTGGCGATTTTTATCGCTTTGATGGGCGCCATCGTGTTTCGCCGCGCCAGTTTGCCCTTGGTTGAACAGCTGCGCCGCGAACTTCGCGAACGGCGCGCCGCCGAAGCAGAGCTGGCGCGCCATCAGGCGGGGTTGGAAGGCGTCATAGTGGATCGTACGATTCAGCTAGAACGCGCACAGGACGACCTGGTAAAGGCCGAAAAACTAGCGACGTTAGGACGGATTCTTGCAACCGTGTCCCACGAACTTCGCAACCCCTTGGGGACTTTACGGAATTCTTTGTTTTCTTTGTCCCAACGAACGCAGGGCCATGAACTGGGACTAGAACCGATCCTGGCACGGGCCCAGCGCAGCAGCGATCGGTGCAACACGATTATTGACGAACTGCTGACGTTCACCCGCGTCCGGAGCCCAAAAAAGGAGATCGTCGACATCGGGGCCTGGCTGAAAGGTTTCCTTGGGGAAAACGATCCCGCAGCGACGCACGTCATCGACCTAAATATCGCCGAGGCTTGGCAAATCCTGGTCGATATCGAAGATTTGCGGCGGTGTTTCCACAATCTGATTGCCAACAGCACGCATGCCATCGCGGCCGGGGCACCCCCTCATGCAGGTTGCATCACCATCAGTGCGGTGGAGTCGGGTAAGACCCTGATAGTTTCCGTGCATGATAATGGGGTCGGAATCCCGACCGAAGTGCTGCCCCGCGTGTTCGATCCCCTTTTCAGCACCAAAAGCTTCGGGGTTGGGTTAGGGTTGTCGATTGTTCGCGACGCCGCGATACGGAATGGGGGAACGATGTCGATCGAAAGCACCGAGGGGTTGGGCACCACCGTCTTTATTCAATTTCCTATCCATCAACGGGCAGCCGTCGTATGAGCCGAACATCCGCACTAAGCCTGGCGGGAGTTCTAGCGTCAGGCCGCATCCTGATTGTCGAAGACGATGTGGATTTTTCGGCGAGTCTGGTGGAGCTGTTGGACCCGGAAAAATTCCAGGTGCGGACCTGTGAAAGCGGGATGCAGGCCCTGTCAATTCTGGACACGTTCGATCCTGACCTATCCTTGATCGACATCCGGCTGGGTCGCGAAAATGGCCTCGACGTGATGACCCAATTGCGTGAGAAGAAACCGCAGCTTCTGTGCATTCTTATGACCGCGTATGCCGCGATCGATTCGGCGGTTTTGGCCATTCGCCGAGGTGCCGACGACTATCTGACAAAACCCATCGAGCCGGAGGGGTTGAAGGATCTTCTCGAACGGTCGTTGCTGCGGGTTCGCCATTCCCACGCGGACGACCGTCGAGAGCGCATGGCATCGCTGGGACAACTGGCGGCGGGACTGGCGCACGATATGAACAACATGCTGGCTGCTATCGTCACGGAGACTGAGAACGCTGTGTCGCTTGTGGGCTTGGCCCATCAGGAGCCGGAGTTGCGAGAGAGGTTGAAAACCATTCAGCTCGCAGGAACCCGGGCGGGTGAACTGACTCGCCAGCTTTTGGTTTTCACCCGTGGACAGATCCCGACGTCACCGTGCGACAATCCCAATGAGGTTCTACGACACGCCGCTGCGCTGGTCAGAAGCGGACTCCCCGAGGGCGTGACGTTGGACCTGGAACTTTGCTCGACGTCTCATGCGGTCGCGCTGGATGCGTCCCAGTTGGAACAAGTGGCGTTGAATCTCTTGGTCAATGCGCGCGAAGCGATCAAGGCCCCGGGAACCATCCAGCTCAAAAGTGGGAGGGATTTGCACCCGCGTCAGGCTCTACCCGGATATGGGTTAGTCGTCACCGTCGTCGACACGGGTATTGGCATTCCGCAGCAGAATCGACGGCGTATTTTTGAACCATTTTTTTCAGCCCGTGTCGACGGATCTGGCACCGGACTGGGACTGTCAACCGTCTACGGGCTGCTTCAATCCGTCAGAGGAGAGATCGGGGTTCAAAGCCAGCCCGGAGTCGGCACGCGCTTCGACGTGTGGATTCCGGAGACACCGTTCTTGCCGCAGGAGTCCCCACGGCAAGGAGCCCCGGTACCAACCACGGCGGGGGCGTCTTGCACCGTTTTGTTATGCGACGATGATCTGGGATTGCTGGCGGCACTGACCCGCCTTCTGAAACGCGCCGGACATGTTGTCATTCCAGCCACCAACATCAGAACCGCCCTGGATCAGTGGAACCAACACCGGGAGCAGATCGATCTTGTCATGGTGGACATACGACTGGGCGCTGAACGAGGCACCTCCATCGCCGCGGATATTCACGGAGACAGGCCCGATTTGCCGATTCTACTGATGTCAGGCGATCTGAGCGAATCGGAGCCCAGCGCCACGGACGGCCCTGCCTTGTTTCGATTGCAGAAGCCATTTGCGTTCGAAGATCTTGTGGCCATCTTACCCATGTTGCGCGGGCGAAACTCGCTGTCGGGAGCGCATATCTAATTCAGAAGGTTGCCGATCGCGGCGTACCAGATGTCGGACATTTTTGCGTACCCGGCGTCGGTGGGGTGCAGATTGTCCGATAGGTACGCGGACTTATACGCAGCATTGGCCACGAAGGCGCTGTACATGTCGACCATCAGAATTCGCCTGCCCGCTGCGGCGCGCGCCTGCACCAGCGCCGGGATGGCAGCGTTGAATGCGCGGACGCGCACATTGTTCACATCGTCCCTTGACGCTACGACCTGCGCGACCACCAGCACCACGTCCGGCAGGGCAGCAAATATCTTGTCGAGCAATCCTGCGAGGCGCTTCGGGGCGTTTGGCAAATCCAGGGTCGTGTCGGTCAGATCGTTGGTGCCAATCATCAAAGTGATGATGTGCGGCTTGAACAAGATCAGCCTGTCGGGGACATACATCGAGATGCCGGCGTGTCCCGCAATGGGATCAATCGTGTAGCCACCGACGGCCAGATGGTTACGCGGAAAGGGCACGCCATCCACGGTGGCGGGGCCGCTGACGAACGAGCCCACGAACGTGATGTTCTTTTTGTTCGTGCGTGCCGTGCGAAACAGCGGATCCCGATATCCCCCGCCCAGGAGCGACCCAATGCCTCCGGTGATCGAATCACCCATCGGCATGATCTTGCAGGGCGTCCCATCTGTGGGACAGGGGCTTGCGCCAGGGGAGACGTCGCGGCCGTTCATAGTGCCAACCCGCACATCGTCACCCCGTACGTTGGCTGCATTCGCATCGACGGTCGTGCTGGCGGCATTGGCATCCCGGTCACCTGTGGACACAACTGTCTGCGAAAGGCTGGCGTCGCGCGCCGGGTTGGCCGCAGGGTCGGGGGGAGGCTTGACTGGTGCGGCCATGTCCAGTGTCGCAAATACCCCTGAGTCCAGTGTCCCGTCGTCATGGGGTCCGGGGGGCAAATTGTCGGTGCCCTTGTTGGCCGCGCATGAAGCAGCGACCAACGTTAACCCCACAGACCACGAGCACCATATTCGTTTTTGCATCTTAGTGACCTCTTTCGCTGAAAGGCACCAGCATGGCCCTGCGAGTCCCTTTAGCTCCGCCCGTTACATGGCCAGCGTTGATGCTGTTTGCCATCCACTTACGCGGTTGGGGTCGTTAGTCTAATCCCTATGATCCACCGAAGCGCAGAAATGATAATCGGGAATCGCCCTTTACTGGGGCTCGTCGCCTTAGTGGTGTCTGTCGGGTGCGGCCACGCCAAGCCCGGCGCGGATGCGGGCGGAGTGGCCGATGGCAATGGAGTCGGCGCCGTTGTTCCGAACCGATCCGGCGGAACAACCGGCAGTTCAAAAGGCACAGATCTGGGCGCCGGGGGCAGCGGAACTTCCGGGGTTGGGGGACAGGCCGGAGGCGGTACCGGCGGACGTGCTGATTCGGGCAGTGGCGGTACCGGAGGAGGAGGTGGTGCTGGTGCTGGTGCTGGTGGTGGTGCTGTCGGCGGTGGGGCGAAGAACGATGCCGGACGCGGGTCGGACGGCCCTGTGGGATACCTGGATGCAAACGGAAACTTGGGACCGGCCGCTTCACTTAGTGGTCAGCGTTGGACGACTCCGTGTCTGAACCCCGAGAAAAACAACATCGTTTGTGACACGCCTCCTGTCTGCCCGGCAGGCGGATTCACCAGCACCATGAAGGTGATAACCTTCGCCGGCACTGCGGACACGACCTACGACCTGCGGGTGCGCGTGCGTGGCGTGTTGGAGCCGAAGCATTACACAGGCGGCGTGGCACTGGGAAACCACATCTATAGCGGCGGCCAGGTAGGCATGACCGTGTACAACATCGTCAGTCTGGCTATTTCGGCGCCCGCGCAGACCTATTATCTGAATCATGACGACAACGATCGGCGAGGCGAACAGCACTACGTCAACCAAGTCGACCAGGTTTTTAATATACGGATCGCCGCCGGGGCTACCTTGACCCTGCGTTCGCATGACCCTAATTGCGCTCTGATTCGCAACTGCATGGCGGAAACCGGCCCTTGCGTACCCTACACATTCCCCGACTTACCGGTCCCGGCAGGTTATGACGGGCAGTGGGCGCAGATCGACGTGCTGTCGATCACTCCGTAGGCCGCGGGAATGGAGGGTAAGCCCCGCGACGATTAGGGCTGGACGACGGTGCTGAACAACCATCAAAAGCCCACCGGATTTGCAACGGCGACGGCGCTTTTGGCAGCGCCGTTCGTGCTAACGCAGCCCACGGACAACAGATGTAGGTCGAGCAGATTCGAGGTGCCGGGGCCATACACAAGACAGCCCAGGTTTTCCAGGATGGAGGCGCTGTCACATTGGGCGACGGCTGCATCCGGGTCGAGTCCGCGGGACCACGCGTGCGCCCAGGTTGAGCCATCTACAACCGCACCCGTCGCATCGCAGGCACCGTCGCGGTCGTCAGTCCCGGCGGAAAGGAAGGCGACGTGGGGCATGCCCTGAAGTTCGCGCGCCATCAGCAGCGCCAGGTGGGTCGATCGTCCGCCGCGGCCATTGCCCATCACCACGATGGAAGGTTCCCCATTGCCGACGAAGACACGCGGTTGCGCAGGATCGGCGTTTCGCGCCAATAGGCCATACCGGGCGGCCAGATCTTGCACGGAATCTTCTGTGTCGGTGGCTAGGCAGCCGATGTTTTTTCCTGCGGCGGCGAGCCAGCGCTGTGCTTCGGCGGTGACGCGGTCAGGCCCGGCAATGATCCGCGTTGTGACATGGTCGAGGCGTGGATCCCCGGGTTTTGGTGTTTCGGCATGCTCATCCCGCGCCCCGGCATCAAGGTGGTGAAGGGCGGTCACGATGGGGACCGTGTCAAGGGCGGGTCCTGCCAGCCGACGGACCAAGGCAGCGGCGTCAGCAAAGGAAGTGGAATCAGGAGAAAAAGGGCCCGACGCAATGGTTCCCGGATCGTTTCCCACGACATCGGACATTGCCAGAACGATGGTCTGTGCGCGGGTGGCAAGCGCAAGGCGTCCCCCCTTCACGCTGGATAGGTGTTTGCGAACAGCATTCAATTCGGAAATGGTGGCGCCACCGCGGGCGACGGCTGTGGTTGTGGCGCGTTTGTCATCGAACGAAAGGCCCGGGGCGGGGCCCACCAACAGGGCCGATCCACCCCCGGACACCAGCACCAGCAGCACGTCATCGACCGACAACGCGGCAACGAAGTCTTTCGCGGCTTGCCCGGCGGCAAGGCTGCGGGCGCTGGGCGTCGGGTGATCCGCCACCATAGCCCTGACCTGTGGTGGCAGGTTGGGTGCGGCCGGAAACCGGGTCGATGGTGCTATGACCAGCCCCGAACGGAGTCGATCGGCTCCCCACAGATTGATGAGGCCATCGAACATGGGAAAGGCCACCTTGCCGAAGGCCAGGACATGTATGGCTGCGGGCGGAGACAGGCCCAGGGTCTCGATCGATTGCCTGACAAGAATTCCCCCGTGGACCTGACGGGCGACGTGTTGATAGAGATCTCGAAGCTGGTCTTGGTTCATGGTTGCGACACGAAAGATCTGCGGCGCCAGATGGCGGCGTATCGGGTTTTTAAGGTCGAAAGGGCCAGCATGGCCAGGGTCAGCAGGAAAAAACCAAACGCTGTGCCCGCCAGGCTGGTTTTTCCCCGCAGAGGCCGCGCGATGCCGCCATAACAAAAATCTATGTGAACCCAATAGATCAGCAGCGACGTTTGTCCCAGTTGCCGCATCGGCGAAAACCATTGTCGTTTTTCAGCAATCGACACGAGAGCCCAGCCGATGAAACTAAGAAGTCCTATGAGGCCCAACCGATAGAAGAACGACCCCGGGCCCATCTGCTGCACCAGATCGTTTGGGTACATGATGATGTGCGGATGGATGTGGCGAACGATGATCACGGTGCCCGTCGTGACGGCCCCGATGACACCCGATATGATGAAACAGGCCGCCTGTTTGCGTGGCGTGGTCGCGAACCTTAGCCATAGGTGCCCGATGCCCACGCCCACAAACGCCCAGGCGGCCCAAGGGAAAACCGGGAACCAGGACATCGGGCGTTGGCCTCCGATATAGGCGGTCAGGGGCTGGGGCAACCAGGCGGGGAAGTGGGCAGGGCCGATGAAGGGCCCAGCGGCAAGGAGGACGACGGTTGCCACTGCGATGGCGCCATACCGGGGTTTGCCCGAAACCGGGGGTACGATGGGCGCCATCAGCACCATGGACGCGCCCAGGCAGTTCAGAATGTCGATACGAAACAAGGGCGGCCATCCCCCGTAAAACCCGCTGAGCGTGCTTTCTTGGATCCGAAAGAGGTATGCCAGGATGATCACCTGAAGGCCCCGCCAGGCAAGCTGACGGCGCGTATCATGGGCGGGCGTTTTTTGCTCCAACTGTCGTTCCAATTTGATGGCGACAGAGACGCCCATAAGGAAGAGGAACAACCGGGACGGGATCCCTGACAAAAGGCGGATCCCATCGTAAAGGGCACCAGTTTTTTCGGACGGCACCAGCCACGCATCGAAGGTGTGGGCAAAGATCATCAGCACGACGCCGAGCCCGCGCAGCCAGTCAATGACCAGGATGCGGGGGCGGCGGGGCGACGTCAAAGATGCGGGGGCTTCCGCTGACACGGGGCGGGGAGCGTACTACTTGAACGCGGGGTCGGGCGCAGGAAACGGCCGAGCGCGTTTGCCCCGCAAGAACAGAGTCCTGTCCACCATCATGGCGAGGGCCGATTCCAGGGCCTGTTGCACGGCGGGGTCGTCTTCCAGGATGCCGAGGCTGCGCGCGATGGCCTCCATGGTGCTGATGCGTCCGGGAACATCGGAATGGCGCAGCTGGTACTGCGATGGCATTCCCGGGGGCAAGGTCGCACAAGGGATCTGCGACAAACCGGACACGCGGGCCCGGGTGCTGCTGGCCTGTCTCCAGGTGCCGTCGGGGACAATTAACGTCACCGGGGGATTGGCGCCGCGAAAGGATTCAATCGGAACCGCGTCGTCGTGGGGATATAGCAGCACCGGATTGACCGCCTGGGCTAGCCACGGATCGGGCGCATCAGATTCGGTCACGGCGCTGGCAATGACATGCGGGATCGGGGGGCCAATGCCTGTGGGGTCGGGACGTCCGGCCTGTCCGGCGGGGAACCGCCCGCGCATGACGATGCTGCTGTTGGGCAGACAGCGGACGGCCAACCGACCACTGTTGCTGGGTTTGAGCGCCTCTAGTTGGTGAAGAATCAAGATGACCCGGGTTTTGGTCGACAAGGCCGGCAAGGACTTGCAAATGCACAGGGGGTGCGGCAGTTGGCATCCTAGACAGCGGGCAGTCGGGGGGACACCGTGGCTGCGGCCTCTCATCGGCCCATCCCGCCCACCAGGCGGGATACGTTGGCGATGTTCTTCAGGGTGGACATGGGTACGCGCAGTTGACCCAGAAGATCGGGTCCGGCGGCCTGATGGCCGTAAAAAGGCAGGGTCAATGACGACACACCGGGGAGCAGCGAAATAAAAGAAAAGGCCTGGGCCTCGCCGGCACCTGCAAAGGTTTCGACCAATGGCCGCGCGAAGGCCCACAGGTCGATGTATGCGAAACTTTCTTTTCCTGGGGCTGATGCGAGGGCAGTCCCCAGATCCCCTGTAGGGGCGGGGGGCAAGAAAGGTGCAGCCATCTGGGCTAGGCGATCGCCGCTGGGATCGCTGGTCAGCAACAGCCGCCGGTCCGCCGAAACTGTGGCCACGATCGACAGGGACGGTTTGCCCGTGATCGCGCGCAATAGCGCGATGGGGCCGGCCCCCCCGGATGTTGGTAGCGCGACGTCAATGCGCAGGCGGTCGCCTTCGCGACGGGCGGACACGGTCGGGGCCCCAGATCCATAGACCGCCGACAGGACAGAACCTAGGGCGGGCGACAAGGCCAGGGCGCCCAGTGATTCTAGAACCTTGGCCGGCGAGGCCGAGGGCCGTAGCCCAAGCGCGATGTCGAAGGCCACGGGGCCTCGCGGCAGCTTCAGGGCAGCGCCATGGCTGCCATCAAGTTGCGACAACAGCGTGCCGACCAAGCCACTGACGTCGGTTGCCCCCCGCACGCCAGCGCGGCCCTGTGCCGCCAGAATTTGGCCAATCAAAGGCAAGATCACTCCGCCAGGGCCCGATCCGGAAGCCGCGGCGACCGTACCTTTGCCTAAGACGCGGGTGTCGAAGGCCAAAGGAGCGATTCCTGCGAGGCGCCGGGCCAGGGCCGTTCCTGCCCGTGGTCGCAACTGGGTTCCAAGAGAAATCCCGGCTGCCGGATCGATGGTCAGGTTCAGTTCGGCGGCAGCCGCGTCGGACAGGGGCCCTAAGAAGGCGTCAAACACTGATCCTAGGGTCGCCGTTTCGGCGGGAGGCGGGGCTCGCCCATCGGCGCGATATGTCCGGCCGTGTTCATCAAGGGCCTGTTTTCGGAGGTCCGAAATCGCATCTGCCTGGGTCCGGCCCACCGCACGCGACATGGCTTCGGGATATACCGCCACCATCAGGTCGTCCGGGATGGCCCGCCTTGCGCCAAGGGCGACGTCAGCGGCGGCTGTCAACGCGGCGGCCGAAGGGGCCATGACCACCGTATCGCCTGCGACCCTTGCGAAAAGGGGGCGCCCATCAGGCTGTTTGAGTTCAACCACGGCTCCAGAATGTGAAACTTCCCGGCCCAAGGCGGCGACAAACCTGGCCGCGGCGCCGGGTTTGGTCGACAGCGCAACCGCGGGGAACCATTCTCCGTGTGCCGTGGGGACCACCAGCACCGCCGCGATGGGCCGGGATAGGTCGACCAGTTCTAGGATTTCCGAAGGGGCATTGGCCCGGTTCATCAGCAGGGTTCGCAGATCCGCACCCGAAAAGGGCGCCCCTGCGGCCCTGGCCAGCCCGTCAACCTTGGTCACCGACCCCTCGAAGGACGGAATTAACAGTTCCGCCACCAGAGTTTCGCGGGTTTTTTCCCAGGTCGTCAGTTTTCCCGGGCTTCCCGGCCGACAGCCCCCGATCGTGATTCCTACGGCCAGAAACAGCAGAATACGCGGCAGAAGCGGCAAAGAACGAGGTGACATAGGGGCAGTATTGCGGAAAGAGAGCCGTCTGCCACCGCGCGTAGCCATTGACGGCGGGCGCTTCGTCAACTACGAAAGGGCCTCGCTGAAAGGGGCGCGATTATGAAGACCATCACAGAGTTCACGGGAATCCTACTTAGGCAAGCAGCGGCAATACGCCGTCAGATGCTGCCGACGGAGACCCCCAAGGGCGAGGACGCGCCCCCCAATCCCGACGCCGGAGCTGCCCCTGCGGCGACCCAGGGGGATGTGGTGCAAGAGGCTGTTTTGGCCGCTGCCCCGGTGGATTCTGCCCAGGCCGAACCCCAGGCTGCTGATGCCGAACCCCAGGCTGCTGATGGTGCGGCTGCGGAGCCGGAACAAAGTGCGGCCGAAGGTGACGCAGAGGCGCCGGTCGCAGATCCGTCGGCTGAACCGGTTGTCGAAGCCAAGCCAGATGCACCGTCACTGGGCACGGGCCCTATCGCCGAGGCGGTTGGCGCGGCGCTGAATATCAGCGGCGACCGTTTGACGCGGTTGATGGAAGCCGTTGACGTGGCCGGACGTCGGGTCGATCAGGTGCGTCTGGTACGCGTCCTTCAAGGGGAAAAACCCATTCCGGGCGTCGAGAAACGTGGTGATTTCTACTACGTCATCGATCTGCAGCCCCGTCCTGCCGCGCGAACCGATGATCGTGGTGGCGCGCGCGGTGGCCGCGACAGCCGTGGCGGTGGCGGACGCGGCGGTGGTGGTGGAGGTGGTGGCGGCAAACCAGGTGCGGGTGGTGGGGGTGGTGGTCGGCCAGGTGGTACCGGCGGCCCCGGAAAGGGCCCCGGCGGAACCGGAGGCAAGGGCTTCTCGTTCGACGACCGTCGGAGCGATCGCGACAACGATTCAAAGGGTGTTCCCCTGGGGGGCGCCGGTTGGATGTTGACCCGCGCGCCACAAGAGAAACGAGGCGCCGGTGGACCTGGTGCCAACCGCCGCGACGCCAAGGACCGGCGGCCGCCCCGTGGTCCCCGTCCTGATGGCGCGGGCCCCCGTGGTCCTCGTCCTGATGGCGGTGGCGGTGGCGCCCCTCGTGGTGGACCCCGTCCTGATGGTGCGGGCGCGGGTCCCCGTGGTCCCCGTCCCGAAGGTTTGGGCGCCGGACCCCGTGGTCCTCGTCCCGAAGGTTTGGGTGCGGGCCCCCGTGGTCCCCGTCCCGATGGTGGTGGTGCGGGCCCCCGTGGTCCCCGTCCTGCGGGCGCCCCTGGCCCACGGCCAGCCGGTCCACGCCCTGGCGGCGATCGTCTAGGTGCGGGACGCCCGCAACCCCGTCGTGGGGGATGGGACGAACCTGCGGTCGCTGGGGCGGCCACCGCACCCGCCGCTGCCGCGCCGTCAGCAGCGCCAGCTCCCGCTGGGGCCCCATCACCCGCGGCGGGAACAGGATCCGAAGGGCCGAGCCAGGGCTGACACCACGCCCCTAGGGCAGGCGTGTCAGGATTCGCTGCACAAAGCGAAGCACGCCTGTCTTGTAGGGAAACGAAAGAAGGTTTCGCCTGACCCAAGGCGACAGCCAACCCAGCAAAGGTCCATCTTCGATGATGGTTTGGGCGCGGGTGAATTGAAGGAGGGCCTCGGCGCCGTGACGGTGTCCGAGGCCCGCGCCGTTCCATCCCCCAAGCGGCGATTCGACGCAGAAATAGTGCATGAGCGCATCGTTGATGCACAGACTGCCCGTCTGCACCTGCTTTGCGAACGCAAGCGCGCGTTCGGGATCTGCGGAAAAGACGCTGCCGCCCAGCCCTCGGCCCACGGAATTGGCCAGTTCAAGCGCGTGATCGGCATCGCGTGCCCGCAGAATCGGCATGACCGGACCGAAGGTTTCTTCGTGGGCAACCAACATGTTGGAATTTACCTGGGACAGGACCGTGGGTTCGAAGAACTGCCCGCGGGGGCTGTCCTTACGGTGCCCGCCTGACAGGACGCGCGCCCCCTGGGAAACGGCATCCGCAATTTGTCGTTCCATGCGGGCGATCTGCGGCGCAAAAATAATCGCGCCCACGTCAATGTCGGCCCGTTCATCGTCGGTGGCCGTATCTGCGCCGATCCGCAGGGATTTTAGCTGTTCGACGACGGCCTCTTCGAACGCGTCCGCGATGGCGTTATCGACGATGACCCGTTCGGCCCGGACGCAGGTCTGCCCTGCGTTCGCAAATGAGGCCCAGATTGCGGATCGTGCGGCTTGCACCGGATCGGCGTCTCGCAACACCACAAAGGCGGATTTTCCGCCCAGTTCCAGAATGCAGGGTACCAAGCGATCGGCGCAGCGGACGGCGATGGCACGGCCTGCGGATTGGCTGCCCGTAAAAAAGATCAGATCGGCACGTTCAACCACCGCTGCGCCCACGTCGGCGCCGCCCGGAAGCACCTGAAACAAATCCTGCGGCAGGCCTTCTTCCGCCCAAAGTTTTTCGACATGTTGGGACGTCAGCGGCGTGACGGGTGATGGTTTCAACAGCACGGCATTGCCCGCCAACAGCGGCGCGACGGCGTCGGCATAGTTGTTGAGGAGGGGAAAGTTCCACGGCCCGATCACACCGACGACCCCAAAGGGATGCCGTATCACGCGGGATCGTTTGTTCGGGAAAAAGAACGGGTGGCGGAAACTGGGGGCTAAGACACGGCGCCCGGCGCGCCCGCACAAAAACCGTGTTAGCTCGTTCGTGTACCAGATCTCCATCGCCTGGGCGTCGTAACGGCATTTGCCGGTTTCTGACATGATGACGCCGGGCAGTTCTCGGTCGGACAGCAGCCGGTGCGAGAAGCTGCGCAAGGCCGCGGCCCGATCGCTGACGGGCCTGGCCGCCCAGGCCGATTGCGCAATACGTGCCCGCGCGAACGCGTCGTCGATCTGGGCCGTGGTAACCGTGGGCACGTGGGCCACATGTTGGCCCGTGGCTGGATTGATGACCTCAATGCTGGTTTGATCGGGCGCCATGCTGGTGGTTCCACTGTAACGCCAGATGCGGGGATAAGCGCCAATAGCAAGTTTAGGTCAACGACCACCACGCCCGCACCTGGTGGCCCCCTTGTGGGTAGGTTTCCATCCCCCGTTGACAAGCCAGCCCCCCGGGATTGCCCGACATTTTGCATACATTCAGACGGTGCTGAGTTTTCCCCGTTACAATGCCCGTGGCCTCGATGAACTTCCGCCTGGGCGAAACTGACGACGAGATACGACTGCTAGCCGCGGATTTTGCGGGCCGACAGGTTGCGCCAGGGGCCGCATCCCGCGACCGGACCGGGCTGTTTCCTGCGGCCGAGTTGCGCGCACTAGCGGATCTAGGTTTCTTGGGGTTGATTGTCCCCGAGGTACATGGTGGGGCAGGCGCCGGGCCGGTGGCGCAGGCGGCGGTCGTGGCCGAATTGGCGATGGCCGATGCGTCGGTGGCGGTTACCATGGCGGTCACCAGCATGGTGGCCGAGGTGTTGTCCCGGCACGGCACCGAAGCCGCGTGCGGACGAATCCTCCCCCGAATTCTAAATGGTGATGCGGTGGCGGCGGCGTTCGCGCTGTCAGAGCCCCAGTCGGGAAGTGATGCGGGTGCGATGACGACGACCGCACGTGAGGTGCCAGGGGGCTGGTCGCTGACCGGTGCCAAACAATGGATCACATCGGGGGATAAGGCGGGCGTGATTGTGATCATGGCCCGCCATCCGGGAACGCCCGGAACGAAACGTAAGATTTCTGCCTTCGTCGTGGAACAAGGGGCACCGGGTCTTAGGGCGGGCAACAACGAACGCAAGATGGGCCAGCGGGGATCGTCCACGGTATCTTTGGTATTGGATGACGTATTTGTGCCGCAGGATCAGTTGTTGGGCACCGAGGGGGAGGGGTTGCGGGTGGCGCTAACGGCACTGGATAGTGGGCGCATCGGGGTGGCCGCCCAGGCCGTCGGCATTGGGCGCGCGGCGCTGATGGCCGCGGTAACGTATGCAAAGGTCCGGCGGCAGTTTTCATCTGCCATCGCCGATTTCCAAGCTGTCCGCATGATGTTGGCGGATGCGGCCGTGTCGCTGGAAGCCGCCTGGCTTCTGACGCTGGCTGCGGCACAGGCCAAGGCCCGGGGGGATGCCGACCTGACCCGGAAGGCGGCCCAGGCCAAACTATTTGCAACTGAACGTTCCCTGGTTGTGTGCGATCACGCCATCCAGATCCACGGAGGTTATGGTTTTTGCCGTGACATGCCTGTCGAGCGATTATTCAGGGACGTCCGTGTCACCACCATCTACGAAGGGACCAGCCAAATTCAGCGGTTGGTCATCGCCCGGGAGATACTGAAACATGCCGCAAGACAATCAGCCTGAAACGCCCCTGAGAAAACTGCGGATCCTTGTGGGGAAACCGGGACTGGATGGACACGATCGCGGCGCGAAGGTCGTGGCACGCGCCCTAGCCGATGCGGGGTACGAGGTCATCTACACGGGCCTGCACCAGACGGCTGACATGATCGCGGCCGCCGCTGTCCAGGAATCTGTGGATGCTGTGGGCTTATCAATCATGTCGGGCGCGCATATGACCCTTTTCCCGGCGGTCCTGGACGCCTTGCGTGCGCGTGGGGCGGCTGATATCCAGGTATTCGGTGGCGGCATCATTCCACCCGACGATGCGGCCGCGCTGCAAACACTGGGGGTTGCGGCCTTGTTTACGCCGGGGACGCCGATGCGGCAGATTGTGGCGTGGATCGAATCAGACCTGCGGCCCCTGGTAGAACGCGGACGAACGAGGAGCTTGTAGTGAACATGAAGGACTGGCGCGCGGGCGCCTTGTTGGCGATGTGGGGCAGCGTGTTTGGGGGTAGTACGGCCGGGGGCATCCTGGCGGCCTATGCAGCTCCGATCGTGAAACCGACCGAGGAACAACGCGCCGCTGGGGTGGTCGAACGCGCGCTTCAGAAACACGGTCCCGACGTGCATCGTTGTTTTGCCAAGGCCCTGGCCGATCGGCTGGACGCTGCGGGCAAGGTAGAAATTGAAGTGCAAGTGGCGGGGGGCGGGAAGGTCGCCAAGGTCAATATCGTTTCGGGCGATGCGAAGGCGGGGGCAGCCGCCCCATCCGGGCTGGCCGCGTGCGTGCAAGCGGCCGCAACCGCGTGGGTCATCGAAGGCGTTGAAGCGGGATCGTCGGTCGTCCTGCCGTTCACGTTTCAGGCGCAAATGAACCAATTTGTGATCAAGGCCGCCGACGTTCCCGAACGCGGGCCTGCGGCGCCGAAGGGCCGCCGTGGCATGGTGGCGCAGCCCGCGTTCAAGGTGAAGGTGTTAGCCGATGCACTCAACACGCGATCGACGAATGTGTCACTGACGCTGCTAACCGTAGGGCCGGCCAGCCGTGTGGCGATGCACCGCCATCCCCGCAGCGGCAAGATCTTGTATGTACTCAAAGGCCATGCGCGCCTTCTGGGCCCGTCAGGTGCGACCCCGTTGCGACTGGATGAGGGGTCGGGCGTCTACATCCCCGCTGGGTATCCCCACGTCATCGAGAACATGGGGCGGCAACAGCCGGTCGCCTTCTTGCAAGCTTTCTCCCCTCCCGGGCCCGAACGGGTATACCGCGATCCCTCAGACGTGAAGGCGCGGACGGATTTCGAGGTGATTCGCGATGGCAGCAAGCTTAAGACGGCACCAAGCGATCCGAAACCTCTGCTGGTCACCCGCGACGATCCTGGCGCGAAACCGGTGATCCAGATCCCCGGCGGCAAAGGAAAGGTTCGGGAGATTCTGGAAAGCCGGCCGATCGATGGGGTCGCGGGCATCATGAGTCTGTCGATTCTGGACCTTGCCCCGGGGGCGGAACTGCCTAGCCAGGCTGGCCTTGATGGCGCCCGCGTGGCCTTTGTTGTGCAAGGGGCCGGGACTTTGATGGTCGGCAGCGAATCGCATCCTTTCGGTGCAGAAGACAGTTTGAGCCTGCCAGCAGGTCAGGCCTTTGGTGTGAAGGTAGGGGCAGATCCCACCACCGTTGTCGTCGTCCGCGTGGCGTCGGCAACCAAGTAGACTTAGGCAACAGCGAATGAACTTCTCCCTGTCTGACGAGCAAAAAATCCTTCAGTCAAGCGTCCGCGAATTCTGCGCCCGGGCCATTGTTCCCCATGCTGCCAGTTGGGACGAAGAGGAACGGTTTCCTGCCGAAATCATTCCCTCGATGGGCGAACTGGGACTGCTGGGCATGCAGATTCCTGAAACCTACGGCGGCGCGGGAATGAAATTTTCGGACTACGTCGTCGCCATGGAAGAGGTCGCCGCCGCCGACGCATCGGTCGGATTGACGATGGCCTCGCACAATTCGCTGGGGACCGGACACATCTACTTAGCCGGCAACGAAGAGCAACGACGAAAATACCTGCCTCGGCTGGCATCGGGTCAGGTCTTGGGCGCGTGGGGCCTGACCGAACCGGGGTCGGGTTCGGATGCGGGGGCGGCGCGAACGCGGGCCGTTCGCCAAGAAATCGTCGGCACAGATGGAAAGGCCCAGGTGCAGTGGACCCTATCGGGCACCAAGACCTTCATCACCCAGGGATCGGTTGCGGGGATCTACGTGATCTTGGCGTCGACCAGTCCCGAAAAACAGCAGAAGGGCCTGACTGCGTTCATAATCGAACGGGGAACGCCGGGTTTCAGGTCAGGCAAACGCATCGAGAAAATGGGACTGCACGCGTCCGACACAACCGAGCTGATCCTTGAGGACGTTGTCATACCCGACGAACAACGGCTGGGCGCTGTCGATGCGGGTTTTTTCGACACCTTGAAAATCCTAGACAAGGGGCGCATTGGCATCGCCGCGTGGGCCCTAGGCATTGGCCGGGCGGCGCTGCAGGCGGCCACGGCGTACGCAAAACAGCGGGTTCAGTTTGGCCGGCCCATTGGGGATTTTCAGGGCGTTCAGATGATGTTGGCTGATATGGCGACTGATCTAGAAGCGTCGCGCCTTCTGGTCCAGCGGGGCGCCTGGATGCAGGACCAGGGACTTCGCACCACGCGTGAATCGTCGATTGCGAAGTTGTGGTCGGCACGCGCGTCGATGCGGATCTGCAACGCGGCTGTCCAGATTCACGGTGGCTACGGCTACACCCGGGATTTTCCAGTCGAACGTTATCTGCGCGATGCCAAACTGGGCGAAATCGGCGAGGGCACGAATGAAGTGCAACGCATGGTCATTGCCCGCGAGCTGTTGCGCGAGTACGGGGCCGCGTGACCCCAGCCGATCTGGCGGCGCTGGTGGGGCGCATCCGCCAGGGCGAAATACGTGCAGCGGCCTGGCTGATGCGCGCACTGGACGATCGCGAACCCGACGCCGATCAGGCTGTGGCGGCGCTGTACCCAAATACGGGTCAGGCGCATGTCATTGGCATAACGGGTCCTCCTGGATCGGGCAAATCGACCCTGACCAATCAACTGGTCGCCAAGGCCCGTGCACGAGGGATTCGTGTCGGTGTGGTGGCGATTGACCCGACCAGCCCGCTGACGGGCGGTGCCATTCTGGGTGATCGCGTGCGTATGAATTCACACGCGACAGATCCTGGTGTGTTCATCCGATCGCTGGCAACCCGCGGGGCACTGGGGGGGCTGTCGCGCGCCGCCGCAGATGTTGTCACCGTGATGGATGCTATGGGGTTCCCAGAGATTTTCGTGGAAACCGTGGGCGTCGGGCAGGACGAGGTGGACATCATGAGACTTGCCGATACCGTTGTGGTCGTGGCCGTGCCGGGTCTAGGGGATGAGGTGCAGGCCCTCAAAGCGGGCCTTTTGGAGGTGGCCGATATACTGGTGGTCAACAAGGCCGATCGCGAGGGGGCCGACCGCACGGTTCGCGATCTTGAAATGATGTTGGACCTGCGGGCGGGTGGGCGAGGCGCTATCGATCTGATCAAGACAATCGCGACAAGCGACCAAGGGATCGTGGAATTGCAGGCGGCTATAGCGGGGCACCGTACGCGGCAGCACGACACGAAAGCGTGGGACACGCGACGGCGACAGGCGGCGGCGGCGAGAATTCGATCACTTGTGATCGATGAACTAGGGCGCCGCGCTGAGGCCAGACTTCATGCGGCACAAGGGTTCGACGCCCTAGCGGTCGAGGTCGCTAGCCGACGGCTCGATCCTTTCACGGCGGCTGGAAAGATTCTCCCACTTTGAAACTGAGAAATCGCCAGTGGCGCCCGAGATTTGGGATCATGGCGGCCCTTTGGGTATCCGCGTGCAGCGCCGACGATGATGGCGATTTTCCATTCGTACTTCCTCCCCATACCTTTGTCTTTAGCGCCGCGTCCCCCCAGTGGCGCCACGTTCCCGCGGGGGCGCTTAGTAACGATTTTACCTGTGGACCCACGGGCCGGTTAGAAAGCTGTTGCCCGCCCCCGGGTCTTCCCATGTTTGATTGTCGCGAGCTGCCGATTTCCTGCGAGGCAAATTTGTGCGCCCTGAAGTTTCGCCTGGAAAGCCGCATACGGATTGATTTACCCAAGGAAGTTTTGGCATTCGAAAACGTTCGTGGCCGGGTCTTGTCTGAAGTGTGGCTCGAAAGGCTGGACTACGAACTCGCGGGGGATCTCAGTGTGGTTCTGCCAGATGTCGCCGTGCAAATTGCGCCCGTGCGCGCGGGTGAAGGCCCGACAACGGGTGTCACGTTCGCACGTTTGCCACGCATTGATCAGGGTCAAACGAAGGGGGGAACGGTGGCCGTCGATAAGATGGGCCGGAAACTATTTTCGGATCGTGCCTCAGACTTTCAGACGCCGTTTGACCTCATGCTATCGACCACCCTTGTTTCTCGTCCAGACACGCCCGGGGGCCAGGGGCGGCTTGAGATTACGGTTTCGGGCTCCGGTCGGGCGAGGCCCTAATGGTCGCCTCTGCGCGTTCAATCACGCCCCGGGCCGACAGGGTTTTTGCATAAACATAAAGCCGTGCGGGGATCTCGTCGGGCAGGGCTTGCTCGCTGACCCGCAGGTGCTTGCTGACCGCGAAAACAACGGGGACTGGCAATCCTGCCTGGACCAATTCGATGCGTTTCCACACGGCGTCGCGGCTCCAGAACCCCATCACTTCCAGATGAACGACGGCACCCGATTCATGCTTTAGATCAAGATCCGGCACGCACAAACCCACGCCCGGTAGATCCAGCACCTGGGTCGACACCTCTGCGTGCCACTTTTGATCTGGGGCCTCGTTGATCTGGTGGGCGAGGGTGGCCACCTCCGGCGGCAGATCGTCGAAACTTTCGGGACCCTCGTTGCCCGATTCCATTCCCGTTTGACCGCCACGCGCCGTAAACCGCAGCGGCCGCCGGTCCTTGCCCCAGCGCAAGGTTGCCTCTAGGCTGAAGTCATCGCAGGCGATAAGAAACGGGTACGCGAGGGCCAGTTGCAATCCGTATTTTGTGGCGGATTCGAAAAGGCTAAACGGTCCATCGATTTCGATGTCGAATCCACCCCGTCGCGATCCCGTTTGGACCGGCGTGATTCGGTGCAAAAGCCGCAAAAATTTCAGCTTCCTGAAGATGGCGCGCACAATCCGGGGCGACGCCTTTGCGATGCGGACATTCAACCGAACCGCGCGTAGCAATACGGCCTGAATCTGTGCGGTATCGAATCCGTCCACCAGGGTTCGTGGGCCTGGCAGGTCCACCTGACGCAGGACATGGGCCTCCGGCAAATCTGCGAACAGCGCACGATCTACATCATCCGGCGGAATCCCCCTTTCTGCGCCGACTTGCGCAAGGACGACCTGTCGATCAAATGACGATCCGGCGGCCAGGTTTTTTCGGGCCAAGGTGGCCCGGGCAAACAAATCGTCGCGCAGCAGGGCTGCATCCAGAGGCGCGGCTTCTTCGAACACGCATCCGTCAAGGACCAGTTTTTCGATCGCCCGCGCCATCAGGGCGTCCGTCACTGGCACCGAACTAACCAACGGTCGCAGGATTTCCAAGAACGGCCCCCTTTCTATCCCTATGTGGGCGCGGGCCAAATCGACGAAGCTCGTGGCCAGGTCTAGGGCACGGACCCTTTCCTCAGGCGACAAGGGCAGGACGTGCAAGACATCGGCGCGTCGACGTGTGCGAATCAGGTCAACGGTAAGCACTGTGTTCTCTGCGTCTTTCGCTGGTCCAGGACTCGGACGTGTCGTTGGCCACCAATTCGTACAGTGTCGCGCGCTTCTCGCCCTTTTTTCGCAGCACCCGTCCCAGCCGCTGGACATGTTCGCGCACCGAACCACTGCCTGACATCACCACCGCGATATTGGCATCGGGAATGTCGACGCCCTCGTTCAACACTTTGGATGTCGCCACCACGCCAAATCGCCCCGATGCCAACCCGTCCAGGATGCGGCTGCGTTCGCTGACCCGGGTCAGGTGGGTGATGACCGGGATCAGAAATCGCCGTGCCAATTTGTAGACCGTGGCGTTGTCCTGGGTGAACAGGATGATGCGATCATGGGCGTGCTCCACCAACAGCCGTTCCACATAGGCCAGTTTTGCGGGCGCTGTAAACGCGATGTCGCGCTGTCGTCGGTAGGCCATCATCGCCCGGCGCCCTTCGTCACTACGACTTGAACGGATGATGAAATCAGTCCACCCTGACGGGCTGCCCATGCGGATGCCCTGCCGTGACAGGAAATCTTTATAAAGGCCGCGTTCGGTTTCGTATTCGGCACGTTCGACCGCCGTCAGATCCACCCGGACGCGAACCGTGTCGTAATCCGCCAGATAGGTTCCGGCCAGTTCGATGATGTCCTTTCGGTACACTTCAGGACCAATCAGGGATGGCATCACGCCGTCGCGTCCGTCGGTTCGTTCCGGAGTCGCTGTCAATCCCAGGCGGTAGGGCGCCAGGCACATTTTTGCCGCCAGCGCATAGGTCAGCCCTGGCAGATGATGACATTCGTCGAAAACGACCAGTCCAAAACGTGCGCCCAGATGTTCCATATGCAAATAGGCTGAATCGTAGGTGGTCACCGTGATCGGCTGTATGTCGTAGTCGCCGCCGCCCATGATCCCGATCGTGACCCCGAACGTGGCCGCCAACCCGTCGCGCCATTGGCGCACCAGATCCAAGGTCGGCGTTACCACCAACGTCGCCCGCTGGCGATCGGCGATGGCCATGAACGCCACGTGGGTTTTTCCCGCGCCGGTCGGTAGTACCACGACGCCGCGTCCTTGTGCCGCGCGCCAGGCGTCCAGGGATTCCTGCTGATAGGGGCGTGGCTGACGGGTAACCAGGGCTTCAACGGTTAACGTGTCGTACAGCCGTGCCTTGTCGTCGTAGGGGATCTGTAGCCGCCGAAGGGCACGCACCACGTCCGCGTACAACACGGCCGCCGCGCGATGGCAGGCGGTCCGGGGATCCCAATCACAGCCCGACGGCAAACGGATCTCGTCGGGGGAAAACCCCCCAATTTCGATCGTTCCTGCCACAAAACGAAGCGCCACCATGGACGCCTCTGTTTAGCGCCTCTTTTGCAAATTGCGGGGTCGTTATCATGGCCCGGCTGGGTGGCCGGACCAGAAAGTTGGCAGGGCCGGCACGACGGCCACGGGTGCTGCTGCGGCCCCGGCATCTGGGGTGGCCGAGGGCCGGGCGGGGCTTAGGCGTTCTGCCAATTCGACAAACTGACCGGCCAGTTCGCGTTCAGTTGCATCAACGCGTTCGATGGTTCTTTGCAATTCGCGGCCGCGACGGCGTTCATCCGCTGATCCCTGGCCTGACAACGCCCGTCGATATTCCAGGACTCGCGCCAGGTGGGCGCGAACGGCATCCAAAAAACGCCCGGTCAATTCCTGGTCTTCTTCGCCTAGGGATCCCGTTTCAACGGCCCGAAAACCTGTGTCACCACGGATGAGGATGGGACCCAGGGTACCGAAAGATCCCGGGGTCGGGCGATCATCCAGAATGCCCAGGCGTCGATCATCCAGGGGAAACCGGCGACCGAACACATGGTAACGAAGGATCCCCGGCGACGACTCAACCAACAACGTCAGTCCTCCAAATTGAAACAGTGGCACCCCGGTTTCTTTTAGTCGCGCTTCCAGCCGCTTTCTTTCCCCGGCACCCATCGCCACCCCCGTTTCCGACGAAGGACGCGCCATCCGCTTCTTTTTAAGCATAAAGTCGCGAAGTTGGTCGATGCCGACCACCACGTTCAGGGCACTGGCCCCCTTGTATCCAGCGTGATACATGCCGACCAGTTCCAGTTCGCGCGTTCGGCAGGACAGCGCCAGCACGGGGCTGCCCGAATTTCCTTCAGCCAACAAGGCATCGATCACGAAGTCAACGTGATCCCACCCTTGTTCCAGGTCGCGATCGTAGGGATTGACCACCTTCCCTGCGTTGACGGCGTGAATCAGGCCTAGGGGAAACCCACGGACCTGAACAGCGTTTCCCTGTCGCAACGACGCGCTTTTTCCAACCCGGTAGGGTAGGGCGGGCAAGCGGCGGGACGCCTTCAAGATGGCCGCGTCCAGCCTGGGATCATAGGCCACCCGCTGCAATTCGATCTGGGTCGGCTCGTATTCGTCCTGTTCGTCGTGGACGATGCGCAGGCTTTCGTCCATTTTGCGGCACCCATCCCCAACACCTTCAACCTTATGGCGCGGCTCTGTAACTTCGGGCCATACGGCGACGTGTTCATTCGTTAAAAGGAACGTGTCATCCCCGTGATTTTCATACGCGAAGGCGGTGCCGTGTTCGGTCACATCAACCCGTTTTCGGCGTAGTTTTCCATCCGGCGCGAAAAATGGGCATTCGTAACGGGCGGTGCTGCGGACCAGGTAGGTGAAGGTGCCGTTTGGTCCTTGTTCGATGGCCCGCATGCGCGTGGACACGGTTTCCAGAGAATCCGAGAACTCACCCGTACAGGCCGGCAACCTCTGGTCATCGGCGCTTGGCTTTCCGCCCCCCATGAACGCGCCCAAGGCCGTTCCGGTGACGACCAAGCCAACGCCAATCAGCGCGGCGCGTGTGCCGAAAGGTGGCTTGATCTTTGGCGCTCCCAGAAGTTGGCGTAGCATAGGCCTCCGTCACCAGGATCCATCGGCAGATGGGTTCCCAAAATCGAGCCCCCAAACCAAAAGCAAAGCCGTCCACCATGCCGCGCGCCACAAGCAGCCAACTGGAGATCATTCGCGCCGCCCTGACGCTGGTGTCCAAACGAGGCTTCGATCATTTGCTGTACATCGGTGATCTGCCACTACCCGACGACGTATTTCGCGGCAAACCCAAGGCCCGTAAGAAAATGGTGCAGGCGGTTGTCAGCGATGCCCAGCGCGACGTTGTGGCTGCCACCGGAGTTCCCGTCATCGCCTTGCCGCAGTACGACCTAGATCGTCCCGAAAAGCTTAAACTTGCACTGGTCAGCGGTATTTCCCGGGGGATCTTTCAGCAGGGTGACGTCATTGTCGCCCTGCTGGCGCGAAGGCCCGCCAACATGCCCGATTCGATCCTGGTCGTATCCGTATCCCCTGAGGACGAGGACGGCGCCTTTAGTTTTCTGCAATCGGACACCATTTCGGCGGAAGTTCTAGACAACGTCATCGCCTTGGCGGTCACCATCGGCATCGAGGGCTGGGAAGGACGTCCCGTCGGCGCCCTGTTCGTGGTGGGCGATTCCAGCAAGGTCATGGAGAATTCACGTCCGCTGTCGTTGAACCCATTTCAGGGCTATTCCGAAGACGAACGCAACTTGATGAACCCTGAGGTGCGTCGTGCCCTTCGCGCCTTCACCGTCCTAGACGGGGCGTTCATTCTGCGCGAGAACGGCGTCGTTCAAGCGGCCGGTCGCTACCTGAACTTTGATGAGAAGGACGTCCGCGTTCCCCTGGGTCTGGGGGCCCGGCACATGGCCGCGGCGGGCATCACACGACACAGCGAGGCCGTGGCTATCGTCGTGTCGCAGACCTCGGGCACGGTGCGCGTGTTCCGCAATGGCCGTGCGGTCCTGGAATTGGCCCCGCGCATTCGGCGGTCCTAAGGCTGGGGCGGGACCACCTTCAAGATTGCACTCAGGCTTGCCGATGGCATGGGCTCATGAAACCCGAGTGCGCGGTGGCCCTGCTGGCTGCGCTTGCGTCAGGCCCGGCGCTGGCGGCCCAGGATCCGACCAATGCGGGGGCTGATGCGGGGACGGTGGCACCGCCGGCGGTCAATCTCAAGGCGGAAATCGAGGCTTTGCGCCGAGATCTGGACAGCCAGCGCGCCTTGGTTGAATCCTTGTCCGTCGCGGAGGTAGCGCCCGGAAAACCGGAGCCGCTGAGGATTTACGGCTTTACCGACATGGGTATCAACAAAGTGTTCGTTCACGAACGCGTGGCGTCCAACACCGTCTTGCCTACCCGGGCCACAACTTTTGTGGGGCAATGTGAACCTTTATTTCGACGCCCAGCCGTCCGAGGCCTGGACGGCTTTCTCAGAGGTTCGGCTGACCAACTACCCCAATGGCGCGGAATACGCAGCCTTCCCGGGTCAGGCCCGGGGCGACGGGATCCGAACGGAGATCGCTGACGTTAACGGAACAAATCCATTCGGGAGGATTCGCTGGGGCGCCATTGTTCTTGAACGATCCTACGTGCAGTGGCGCCACAGCGACTGGCTGCAGCTTCGGATGGGCTACTTTCTGACGCCCTTTGGGATCTGGAATATTGATCACGGCACGCCGACGCTGATCTCGCTCATGTTGCCTCAGTTCGCAGTGACCGAACTGTTTCCGACGCATCAGCTAGGCGCGATGGTGACAGGTTCGGGCCAGGTGGGATCGTGGCGGGTGGGGTACTACGGGACTGTGTCCAACGGCCGGACGACGGGGCAGCTTGACCCGACCGAAGACAAGATGCTGGGGTGGCGGGTGACAGCAACGCGGAAGTCGCGTTACCGGCTGACCTTTGGGTATTCAGGAATCTGGGGACGCACGAGCGACATCGATCGGCGCGTGGTGAAAGTGAGTCCCGTCGAGGTGGATAGCACTGAAATTGTCGCCTACCGCGAATACGCCATGGGGATCGACGTCTCCCTGGACGTCGGCGCCCTTCGCTTGCGGGCCGAGATGGCCCACCGGCAGGTTCGGTATGAGCCCGGCAAACGTCCCCTGATGTGGAACTGGCCAGGCCACTTCGCGCCGAACAACGTAGAGACCAGCGGCTACGTCTTGGCTGCCTATCGGTTGCCGTGGCTCGGCCTCGAGCCCTACGTTTATTTCGAGCCGTACCGCTGGCCGACGCCCCTTGGAGAGGGGATGATCGTGACCTCGGCGGGACTCAATGTGTATTTCTCTTCGGTGGCGCAACTGAAGCTACAGTACACGCGCCAGATGTTCCTCGAATCCTGGAGTGGTCTGCGCGCCGGGAACGACGACGATGGCGCCCATTTTCTCCTGCTTCGTGCCGTGGTGGCGTTCTGATGCGGCGGCGGGGCCTGTTTTTGGGGCTTGGCGCTGGGGCGTTGCCGATCCTATCTGTGCGGGCCTGGTCCAAGGACGGGGCCGGCAACACGACCGGCAATGATCATCTGGCCGTCATTGTTAACAAAGAGAACCCCAACCTCCTCCTTTCACCATCACAGATCAGCGCGATTTTTACGGCGGAGATGAGGGACTGGCCCGGTGATGGCACCATCCTGGCGTTCAACTACCCACCCGAGACCAGGCTGCGCATTCTGTTCGACAAAATTGTTCTGGGCATGACCCCTGATGAAGTCGGCAAATTCTGGCTGGACCAGCGCATCCGCGGCAGCATTCGTCCCCCACGCCAAATTCCGGAGGCCGGGTTGGTGCTGCGTCTGGTTGCGAAGATGACGGGCGCTATAGGGTATGTGCCGACTGCGATCGTAGACGACACCGTCCGCCTGGTCGCACGCATCGAAGGCGGCAAGCTACTGACGTCCTAGCGCTGGGAGGCCATTTGTGATGCAAACGAGAAAGACATACGGGATCCTCATTGTCGCGGCGGCTGCGGCTCTCACCGGTGTGGCATGCCTGGGAGGGGGGCGCTGCGATCCCGGCATGGTGCTGGTCAAAGAGACCTGTGTCGTCGTGACAGACGCGGGGGCCAGTGCCGCGCCCCTGTCCGCCACGGTTCCTACCGGGGAGTCCGCGGGAATTGGTGACGGCGGCGCGGCGGCATGTATGCCGGGACAGGGTTTTGGATCGAAATGTAAGGTCACGTCCGAATGCCCCTGCGGGCTGGACTACTGCAACACCTTCGCCAATATGAATGAGTGCACCCGAACGGGATGCAAGGACGATCCCAAACGCTGCCCCACGGGCTGGACGTGTTTTGACCCCAGCGCCTTCGACAAGACTCTGCCGTCGATCTGCATCAAGTCGTGAGGGCGTGTGCCCCGCGAGGCTGGGCATCGAACGTTGAAAACGTTGTGGGAATATTTCTCAATTCCTACGGTCGGACCTTTCATTGTGCCTGTGATGAGACCACGTTAGCCTTAGGGCCGGATGTTCCCCCTCATGACGTTTCTTTCCCGTTCCTGCCTAGTCGTGTTCATGGTGCTGGCCGCTGCGGGACGGCCGCAGGCCGCAGGGGGCGTGATCACCGAGGGCCCGCATGCGATGGCTTCGACGCCGGCGCTTCCCGCCGGGGTGGCGCAGAAGCGGTTCGCCGTCCCCCCGGGGTTCGAGGTGCGGCTGTTCGCCGCCGAGCCGGACGTGATCAACCCGGTCGCCATGACCTGGGACGAACGCGGGCGCCTGTGGGTTGTCGAACTCTTTCAGTACCCCAAAAAGGCCGCCGCTGGCCACAAGGGACTCGACCGCATCAAGATCCTCGAGGACACCAACAATGATGGCCGCGCCGACAAGATCACCGTCTTTGCCGAAGACCTGAACCTGGCGACGGGCATCGCCCGTTATGGCAACGGGGTGATCGTCGGGCAGGCGCCCGAATTGCTGTACCTCGAAGACACGAACGGCGACGACGTGGCCGACAAACGAACCGTATGGATGACGGGCTTTTCCACATTTGACACCCATGAGTTGTTGAATGGTTTTTCCTGGGGCCCCGACGGTTGGATGTACTTCACCCATGGCGTGTTCAACAAATCCAAGGTCAAGCTAACCGGCGGCGACGGCACCGAGACGCCCATGACCGCGGCCCTGGCTCGTTTCAAGCCGCAGGGCCCGAAATTCGAGATATTCGCTGACGGAACCAGCAATCCCTGGGGCGTGGATTTTGATCGCGCAGGAAACGCATTTGTCAGTGCCTGCGTCATCGACCACCTATTTCATCTGGCACCCGGGGGCGTCTATACGCGGCAAGCGGGCACACCCGAAGATGCGTTTTCGTATGAACTTTTGCCCTCCATCGTCGATTACAAACACTTCAGGGCAGCCTACGCGGGATTTCAGATCTATCACGGCGACCAGTACCCGGATTCGTATCAGGGCATGGCGGTGATGGGGAACATCCACGGAAATTCTCTCAACCGGGACGCCTTGATTCCGAAGGGCGCGGGATTCAAGGGACGAAAGGAGCCGGACTTTTTGATCTCTAACGATCCGTGGTTCCGCCCGGTAAGCGAACAGACGGGGCCGGATGGAAACCTTTGGATTGCGGACTGGTACGACAAGTACCCCTGTCATCAGAACGCCTCGGCCGATCCCGAGGGTGTCGATCGCAGCATGGGCCGGATCTGGCGCGTGGTGTATACAGGCGCCAACACCGGTGCGGTCCGCGGCAGCCATCGACCGCAGCAGCAGGATCTGAAAAAGGCTTCCACGGCGGCGCTGGTTAACCTGCTCCAGGATCGGAACTCCTGGCACCGCCGCGTCGCCCAACGGATCT
>JAYUUT010000018.1:0-29619 GCA_043754455.1 Myxococcales bacterium | reverse complement strand
GCCACGTTCACATGGGAAGGTAAGGCGTTTTCCTTCCCCGCAAACAGCGGCAAAAATTTCATCCACGGCCTGGTGCGCGCACGTCCGTGGTCATTCGATCCCCCGTCCGCTACGACGAATTCTGCATCTGTGACGACCTTCATCGAATGGGACGCCCAGCAGCCCGACTTCGCGCGTTTTCCGATCAAGCACCGATTGGCCGTGACGTTCACCTTGAACAAAACAGGACTGCGCATTGCCTATAAGGTCGATAACCGGGACAACACGCGCCTGCCCTTCGGGTTCGCCCTGCATCCATTTTTTCGCATTCCCGGTAAACGCAGTGACGTGTTCGTGCAGATCCCGACGGCTCAACGAATGGAAGCGGTGCAACGGTTGCCAACGGGGGCCCTGTTATCCGTTGCAGGCACTGCCTTCGATCTGCGCAAGCCTGTGTCCCTTGAAACCCTTGATCTAGACGATGTCTACTTCGGACTGACACCGGCTGCACCACCCGCCTTCGAATGGCGCGACCAGGGCATCCGCATGACGTTGGGCGCGTCCAAGGAATTTACCCACCTGGTCATCTACACACCGCCTGGACGCACGTTCTTCTGTCTGGAAAACCAGACGTCGTCGACGGACGCACACAACCTGTTCGCCCAAGGCCGCCAGAAGGAAGGGCACCTTTTGGTGGCCGAGCCAGGGAAATCCACGGGCGGTTTCGTCGACTGGAAAATCTCTAAAACAGCGAAGTGAACAGGTACGCTTAGAAAAAGTAGTAGTGCACCCCGATGGATCCGAAGGTCTGCCCCGTCAGCGAAAAGCCGTCTCTTTCGCCGGCCAACGGAAAGACGATGTCGAGGCCCCCCGTGCCGCTGACCGCGACATTGGGCACAATGAAAGCACGCAATTGTATGCCCGCATCCAAATGCCCCGTGGTGTCTCGGTCGTTGTCGCGACCACTTCGGCTGTTCCAACGCTGAACACTAAGCCCGCCACCGACCGAAAAATCTGCCAAAGCCGCGCGGTGCACATGAAACCAACCGCGCCCGCCGATGCCGAAAGTCGTCGTGCCGCTTCCCTGGGCACTCAGCAACCCTTCGGCGTGCCATCGGTCGGCCGTATACGCCGCCGAAAGGCCCGACGGGGCAGCGCCCAACCCCGCGGCAGCGCCAACACCCCATCCGTTGCCGATCCCCCCTTGGGCAGCGGCACTGGACACGCCCAATACCAGGAACGTCGCTACAACCATTGAACCAAAAACGGTTTTCATCATGTGATCTCCTTGGAAAAATTAAAACTAAGCGGCGGTAGGTGGCACCAACAGAGGCGCCAACTCACCACGTGAATGCAAGTCGCGCACAATGTCGGCACCCCCGACCAGTTTGCCATCAACGTACAATTGCGGGAACGTAGGCCAATTCGAATAGACCTTCAGCCCTTCCCGCAAATCCGGGTCGGACAGGATGTTAAAGGATCCGAACGACACGCCGATCTGTTTCAAAACCTGGACCACGGCGCCTGAAAACCCACACTGAGGCATCGAAGGCGATCCCTTCATGAACAGCATCACCCGATCCTTGTTAATGGTGGTTTCGATGCGTTTTTGCAGCTCTTCGTTAACGGTACTCATGGCTTTCGTCTTTCTTCCTCTTCAGGGGTAAGGGTGGACAGGGCTAGGGCGTGGATCGCGATTCGCATGGCATCGCCCAGGGCGGCATAGACCATCCGGTGCCGTTCCACTGGCATTTTTCCAGCAAACCCAGCGCTGACAACGGTGGCATCGAAATGGTCCCCGCCCCCCGTCGAATCCCTGACGTCCACCACCGCACCGGGCATACCGGCAAGAATCAGGGCGCGCACTGCATCGGAAGTCATGGCCATTTCGTTAGGGCATATAGCAAGCCTCCGCCGGGGCGTACAATGACCCAGCGTCATGAAGCTGGGCCCCCGAATTGCGCTTGTCACCACCGTGCTGATGGCTATGGTCGCTGCGGTCGCAATCCTTGCGGTCTTGGATCTGCGGCGGGTGGAGCTGGGCCGGGATCTAGACCGGCAGGCCCGTGAATTGGCTTACGCCCTTAGCGCTGGGATCGAACCCGTCACCCCAGCCCTGGCCGGCGACGTGATGGCCGCGCGGGTGAACTGGGCCCGGCAACGCGGCGGCCTCTTCGAACTAGAAGCCCTTGCAACCAAGGATTTGAAACCAACCGATGCCACGTGGGCCAGCCTGGTGGAGGCCGCCCGGCAAGCCGATGCGCCCGTGGGACGGCTGTTCGCCCAAGTCCGGCAAGGACAGCGGCCCGTCTACGTCATGGCCGTCCCGCTTCACAACGCGCCACCGGATGATCCCGCCCGCCAGGCCGTCGCGTTTCTGGGGCTTAAACGCGACAGCCGGTACATCGATGACGAAGTGGCAGCAACCGCGCGCCGCCTGTTACCGTTCCTGTTTTTGGGCGTGTTGCTGTTTGGGGGAGCGGTGTACCTGCTGCTGACCCGCGGGGTGGTAACGCCCCTGCGTCGGTTGATTGATGCCCTTGATGCCGTTTCCAAAGGTGACCTTGATCGGGCGCTGCTGCCTGAACGTGAAGACGAGATCGGAAGTCTGGCGGCCCGGTTCAACGTCATGACCCAATCCCTGCGGCGGGCGCGCGACGACGAAGGCGATGCCAACGCTGCGCGATTGACGCTTGAAACCCGGCTTCGCCACGCCGAAAAACTAGCCACGATTGGTCAACTGGCAGCCGAAATTGCCCACGAGGTGGGTACCCCTTTGAACGTCATCGGTGGGCGCGCCCGGTCGCTGGGACGTCGCGCGACCGATCCAGCCGAGGTCCAGAAGAACGCCGACATCATCAGCACACAGGTTGACCGCATCACCCGCATCATCCGACAGGTCCTGGATTTCTCGCGGAAGAACCGACCAACCCTGACCCAGGTCGACGTGCGGCGTGTGGTCACCGAAGCGCTAGGATTTGTCGACGAAACGCTGCGAAAAAGTCGAATCGAGGCCCGAATCCAGGCCAGTGCTGACCTGCCGCCCGTTCCTGGCGATCCCGACGAGATCCAGCAGGTGTGTTTGAATCTACTGCTCAACGCCATCCACGCCATGCCCGGCGGGGGCAAGCTCGACGTCGCCGTTCAAGTGGTTGCGCGCCGCAAGGAAGGCCTGGCCCTGGCCCCCCCAGCGTCGTTTTTGATGATTCAGGTGGCAGATTCGGGAGAGGGCATTCCCCCCGCCGATCGCGAGAAAATATTCGAGGCCTTCTTCACCACCAAAGACACCGGCGAAGGAACCGGCCTGGGTCTGGCGGTGGCCAAGGGCATTGTCAAAGACCACGACGGGTGGATCGATGTCGACGACAAGCCCGGCGGCGGCGCGATTTTTCGCGTGTTTTTGCCATTATTGGCCCACACTGACGATACGTGACTGAAGCCCCTGAAACGCCCCGCGCCCTGATTCTGGTCGTTGACGACGATTTCGCTATGGGTGAATACCTACGCGAAGAACTGGTCCACGAAGGGTTCAGCGTGGAACTGGCCCAAGGGGGGCGGGCGGGGCTCGAACGGGTCAAACAGGGCGGCATCGACCTCGTCGTATCTGACGTGAAGATGCCGGATCTGGACGGCCTGGATCTGTTACGCGAAATTCGCGAAGTATCGCCAGCCCCTTACGTCATCACCATCACCGCGTTTGGATCCATCGACACCGCCATTCGCGCTGTGAAATTGGGCGCCTACGACTACATCACCAAACCGTTCGAAATTGAACAACTGGTGCTGGTCATCAGGAAGGCCCTGGGGGAACGTGCCCTGCGATCCGAAGTGGAACGCCTACGGGCGGAGGTTTCGTCGACCTACAGCTTCGGGAACATTATCGGGCGGTCCGAATCCATGCGCGAGGTCTTCGATCTGGTGCGGCGAATGGCGGGGTCAGCGGCCAATGTGCTGGTGACCGGTGAATCCGGGACGGGCAAGGAATTGATCGCCAAGGCGATACATTTTGGCGGCCCGCGCCGCGAAAAACCTTTTCTGGCGGTCAACTGCGCGGCGATTCCCGAAACCTTGCTGGAAAGCGACCTATTCGGCTATCGCCGCGGCGCATTCACCGACGCGCGAACCGACCGAAGTGGACTGTTCGTCGAAGCCGATGGCGGCACCTTGTTCCTCGACGAGATCGCTGAATTGCCGCTGACCTTGCAGCCAAAACTCTTACGGGTGTTGCAAGAACGCGAAGTCCGCCCCCTAGGCGCTTCGAAATCTGAAAAGGTCGATGTGCGGGTCGTGGTTGCGACCAACCGCAACCTGGAAGCGGGCCTGCGTGCAGGGACCTTTCGTGAAGATCTGTACTACCGCCTCAACGTGCTGCAAATCCACCTGCCGCCGCTACGCGAACGGACCGACGACATTCTGCCCTTGGCCGACCATTTTCTGGGTCGATCCGCACAACGTGCGGGAAAACCAACGGTCAGCTTTCGGGAAACCGCGAAAAAACTGCTCCTGGGCTACGCCTGGCCCGGCAATGTCCGGGAACTTGAAAACGTGGTCGAACGGGCCGTGGCCTTGGTGCAGGGCGAACTCATCGGGCCCGAGGACCTACCGCCCGCCCTGCGTGAACGCCGTAACCCCGACCAACTGTCCACGGCCCTTGCCCAGGGCCTGACCCTTGACGAACTGGAACGGCAATACATCCGCCGGGTCCTGGACGCAGAAGGTGGCAACAAAACTCGCGCCGCGCAGCGTTTGGGCCTTGACCGCAAGACCCTGTACCGGAAGCTAGAAGGTCCAATTCCGGGCGATCCGGACAGCACAGATTGAAAACAACAGGTTTCGCAGACCCATGTGTTTAGAGGCCTGGCAGGGCCCGGATCGTTTCTGGTAAAAGGTCCCCCCATGCCCAACAGCTTCGGCACCAAGTCTACGCTCACGGTCGGCGACAAGTCGTACCACTTCCACAGTTTTTCGGCGCTGCGAAAGGCCGGTCACAACGTTGACCGGCTGCCATTTTCCCTGCGAATCCTGCTGGAAAACCTGCTGCGAATGGAAGACGGCCGCACGGTTGAAAAGGATGACGTGCAGGCGCTGCTGGACTGGAAACCCCTGGGCGTCCCCGATACCGAAATTCAGTTCATGCCCGCGCGGGTCATCTTGCAGGATTTCACAGGCGTACCCGCCGTGGTCGACCTGGCGGCGATGCGGCAGGCGCTGCAGTCAATGGGCGGCGATCCAGGCCGCGTGAACCCCCTGTTTCCCGCCGAATTGGTCATCGACCATTCAGTCCAGATCGACGAAAGCGGACACGACCAGGCCCTGACCCTAAACAACCAGATTGAATTTGCCCGCAACAAGGAACGGTATGTGTTCCTTCGCTGGGGCCAGTCAGCGCTGCGAAATTTCGCAGTCGTTCCCCCGGACACAGGCATCGTTCACCAGGTCAACGTCGAACACTTGGCGCGCGTTGTGTTCACGTCGCCCGACGGATGGGCGTATCCCGATACACTGGTCGGGACCGATTCGCACACCACGATGGTCAACGGCCTTGGCGTATTGGGTTGGGGCGTGGGGGGTATCGAAGCTGAGGCCGCGATGCTGGGGCAGCCGATGCCGATGCTGATTCCCCAGGTCGTCGGGATGAAACTGACCGGCACGTTGCGCGAGGGAATCACCGCGACCGACCTCGTGTTAACAGTGACCGAAATTCTTCGAAAAAAAGGCGTCGTCGGAAAATTCGTCGAGTTTTTCGGCCCCGGACTAAAAGATCTCCCCCTGGCCGATCGGGCCACCATTGCCAACATGGCCCCCGAATACGGCGCCACCTGCGGCATCTTTCCTGTAGATGATGAGACCATTCGCTTCCTTCGCCTCACGGGTCGCAGTGACGAACAGGTCGCTCTGGTCGAAGCCTATTGCAAAGAACAAGGCCTGTTTGTCGGACCCGGCAGCCGCGACGCCGAATATTCCGAAGTCGTCGAATTGGACATCGGCACCGTTGATCCCAGCGTTGCGGGCCCCAAACGCCCGCAGGATCGCGTGCGAATGCTGGACATAAAGAAGTCCTTCGACACAGCCCTGTCGTCGCTTGGCAAACCCAAGAAGCCCGGCCAGCCAGCGGCACCCGTTTCGGGAAAAGCAGATTCAGACGTCAAAAACGGTTCGGTCGTCATTGCCGCTATTACAAGCTGCACCAACACGTCCAATCCGTCAGTCATGTTGGCCGCGGGTCTGGTCGCCAAAAAAGCGGTCGAAAAAGGCCTGACCACCAAGCCCTGGGTAAAAACCTCCCTGGCGCCTGGCTCACAAGTGGTCACCGCCTATTTGAACGACGCTGGCCTTCTGGGCCCCCTGGAACAGCTTCGTTTCCACGTCGCCGCTTATGGTTGCGCGACCTGCATTGGCAATTCTGGGCCCCTTTCAGCGCCCGTTTCGGCGGCCATCGAAGAACGCGACTTGGTCGTGGCGTCCGTGCTGTCTGGAAATCGCAATTTTGAAGGCCGGGTGCATGCCGAAGTGCGCGCCAACTATCTCATGTCGCCGCCCTTGGTCGTCGCGTTCGCTCTGGCGGGACGGGTCGACATCGATCTTGAAAAAGATCCCATCGGAACGGGCACGGATGGCAAGGCGGTATTCCTGAAGGACATCTGGCCTACCACCGCCGAAGTCAACGCAGCCGTTTCCAAAAGCCTGCGGCCCGCAATGTACAAAGATACCTACGAAGCCGTGTTTAAGGGCGACGCCCAATGGCAGGGGCTAGACGTTCCCAAAGGTGACGTCTACCGCTGGGATCCGACCTCGACGTATATCAAACACCCCCCATATTTTGAGGGGATGTCGCGCGAACCAGGTGCCATCACGGATATCTACGGCGCCCGCACACTGGCACTTCTGGGCGACAGCATCACGACCGACCATATCTCGCCCGCCGGGTCCATCAAGAAGGACGGGCCCGCTGGGAAATACCTGCTGTCGCTCGGAGTGGAAACCAAAGACTTCAATTCCTTTGGCGCACGGCGGGGGAACCACGAAGTCATGGTCCGGGGGACCTTCGCCAACACGCGCCTGAAGAACCTGCTGGCACCGGGCACCGAAGGGGGTGTAACCCGACACCTTCCCGACGGCGAAACCATGTTCATTTACGACGCCGCTGTGAAATACGCAGAAACGAAGACCCCTCTGCTCATCATCGCCGGCAAGGAATACGGCACGGGGTCGTCTCGTGACTGGGCCGCCAAGGGCACCCGCCTCCTCGGCGTCCGAATCGTCATCGCCGAAAGCTACGAACGTATCCACCGATCGAACCTGATTGGGATGGGCGTTGTCCCCCTAGAATTCCTCCCCGGCCAAAACGCCAGCAGCCTTGGACTGACAGGCGAAGAAGTGTTTGAAACCGTCGGTCTCCCCGCGTTGTTGTCCGGCGACCTCCGGGGCCCGCGCCAGATAACCCTCCGTTTCCGCCGGCCCGATGGCACCGAAGGGGAATTGAAGGCCAAGGTCCGCATCGACACGCCCCAGGAGGCCGCTTACTACCAGCACGGGGGCATCTTGCTCTACGTCGCCCGCCAGATTCTCGCGGGCAAAACCGCGGCCTGACAGTGCGGGCATCGTGAAGTCGTTTCTTGTCTCCACGACGCCTGCGGGCTGGTTCGACCGGGCCACCTTAGATCTTGCCGCCCTGCTGTCTGACCACCTTCATTGCGAACGCAAAGCCGCCGAAAACGCATTGGTATTGGTGCGAAAGTATTCGGGCGAGCCTTATTTCGTCGAACCACTGATGCGATTGGCCCATGAAGAAACCGCCCACCTGATACAGGTATCCGTGCTGCTAGGCGAACGGGGGCTGCGCCTAAAGGCCGACACCCCCAACACGTTTGCACGCCGACTCCTAGCCGCCGTGCGACCGACTGATCCCAGCCGCAAGACCGATCTTCTGCTGGTGGGCGCCCTCATCGAGGCGCGATCCCACGAACGACTTGATCTGTTGGCAACCGGGTTCGCCAAAAACGGTGACACCCGCCTTGCGGACTTTTACGGCGCACTGGCCGCAGCAGAGGATCGCCACGCCGATTTATACGTCGAACTCGCGATCCAAGACGCCCCCGCGGCTGGCGTGTACGAACGCCTGCGTATCCTCGCTGAACACGAAGCCGCCGTTCTCGCCTCCCTGCCCTTTGCCCCGCGCATTCATTAGGAATGGGGCAGCTTCACTCGTAGGTTCGCGGCCCCGTCTCCATCGAGGTTGTAGGGGGCGACGAAAGCAGCACCAGAAGGACCGCCACCGCTTCATTTCGGCTAAGCCACCCCTGGATGTTGCGTGGAAACTCCAAAACCGTGTCTTCTGGTAGCCCAGAGCAGATCGAGACCCCCGATCGCACGCCTTCCTCGTCAATTTTGTCCAGGACGTACTGACATTGGGTTGACCGTGGACATTTGCCCACGTTAGTGACGCGCCCGTCGAGCAAGCCATTGCTGGAACCGTCAAATCGCCCCGCCCCTGACGACCCACCCCCACTAAGCGGGGCCCCCCCCATCGTTCCTCTAATCGATTCGGGCGTGATGGTGAAACGCACCCGGGCGCCGTTCCAAATCCCCGACACTTCCAACTCTTCGGGTGTGCCATCAATATCCAGCTCGATGGGACAACCTGCTTGCCCGGTCAACCCTTCTTCTGTTGTTTCAATCACTGTCTGGACGCCCGCCACCGCCCCGGAAAATCGCCCCTTTTGAATCCGAAGATTTCCGCGGGCCCCAATCAGATGGGGCGGTCGCAGCGTGTAGGTTGACCAGGCGGATCCCCGCTTGAGACCGATCTCAATACCGCCGCTTAGCTCGGGCAGCGGCGCCACAGACTTGCACGACAGGGCCACCGCCAGCAGCAGGCCACCGGCTTTTTTCATCAACGACAATCTCCCGATGACGACGTCATGAAAGTTGTATCCGGCCCAGCGAACGGCCCTTCGATCATCTTCCCATCCGCAAACACACCCCGGATCACCCTGCCAAACACGATCTGGGCAATACGTCCTCCGTTGGTTTCCCGCCACAATTCGATATTTGGTCGGAATTCGGTATCGGCCACCAGGGCCTCGTAGGTCACCCGATTCGGAGTTCGCTCGTAGACAAACTGAACCAAATAAATATCACCCGTGGGCGGCGCACAGGTGCCCGCAGGTGGCAGAGGCGAAGGTTTGCCAGGACGGCCCGGGGGGGAAATCTTCAGAAAAGGCGACGTATTGGTTAGTAAGATCGAACATTCCGGGACCGAAGCCAAAACCGCCCCCGCGCCGACAACGCTCAGGGGCGGCGTTCCCGTAAGCGATCGGTAGGCCTCTTTAGCCCAGGCCGGTGTCGGGGGCGCCGCCATGTCAGCGACCTCACATCCGGTGACGTATTCGCCTGGCCCTTTGTCGGCCTCGCCACAGCCAGAAGCCCACAGAAACCCGACAATTCCCAGCAGCGCAACCCGGTGTGGAGACGATCTGGTCATGAAATTGGACCTACCTCACCCACATCCTAGCAGATCACAAACGACGAACGGCGCTTGACCCCACGGCACAACCCTTCATGATCGGGCCGCAGAGTTCTGCATGGCGGCACGGTATCGAATCGAAAAGAAGATCGCCGACGGCGGCATGGCGGAGATATTCCTGGCGACCCAACGGGGCGCCGAAGGCTTCGCCCGCAAGGTCGTGCTCAAACGGATCTTAGCGGCGTTGCTGGCGGATCCCCAGTTCCGCAACATGATGATCGATGAAGCCCATGTTGCCATGGGCCTCAATCACAGCAACATCGCCCAAGTTCTCGATCTCGGCCAATCCAAGGGTCGCTATTTTTTGGTTCTGGAATTGGTTGACGGCTGGGATCTCAATCTCATCCTCAACCGGGTCAAGGCCTGTGGTTTAGAATTGCCCCCCGAACTTGGCCTGTACATCATGGCCGAGATCTGCCGGGCCCTAGGGTATGCCCACGCGCGCCAGCGGGACGGAAAACCTTTAGGCATCGTCCACCGCGACATCAGCCCCCACAACGTCCTGATAAGTGAACAGGGGGAGGTAAAACTGACCGATTTCGGAATCGCCAAAGCGTTGGGCCGGCGCGAACGAACCGGACAGGGCATTATCAAGGGAAAGCTGGCTTTCATGTCGCCCGAGCAGGCCTCAGGCGCGACGCTGGACGCCCGATCGGACCTGTTTTCAATAGGCACGATGCTGTACCAGATCTTCACTGGCCGCCGCCCGTTCGACGCCGCGACCGATCTAGAAACCATCCTGCGTGTGCAGCAAGGCAGTTTTCCACCCCCCTCCGAAATTCGCTCGGATCTTCCGGCGCCCCTGGTTCAAATCATCGACCGCGCGATGAAACTGCTGCCTGCGGATCGGTATCAAACCGCCGAAGCCCTGCTGGATGACATCGAGGCGGCGCAGCGAGCGGTGTACAAACCTGCGGGGCAGACCGAGCTTAAACGCTGGCTGGCAGAACTGGCCGCGCGCGACGGAATCCCTCCCGCCAGCCGTGCCACCGCGCTGCCGACTGAGGCCCAAGAAGAAGAGCTGGAATTGATAGAGGGCGTGGACATTGTATTTGAAGAAGTCGTGTCCGAATACACAGAGCCTTTGACCGCGAAGGAGGGCAGGCCCTCCCTGCCACCACCTGTACCCGTCATCTTCAGTGCCAAGGCCGATACGCAGGTGGACACCCGGCCTACCCCCATACCAGATCTTGCCCCACCGGCGCCCACGGTTCCGATCGTCCCCGACAGGCGGCGTTGGCTTTTGGGCGCCTTGCTGGGCGCCCTTGCTGGTGCTTCAGTGCTGTTCCTGCGACGACGCCCCGGGCCCCAGGCGCCGTCCCCCGCGACCGTGACCGCAGCACCCCCGCGACCCGTCGTTCGCGCGGTCATCCCCCCTGCGCCCGTCGACGCCTCCCCCCCTGCAATCCCCGACGCTCGGGCGCAGCTTAGCCCTGCTGTGTCCGACGAAGACGAAGACGAGGAAAAACTCCTGCAACAGCGGGAAACCGGCGTTGCCGAAGCCGTAATCGGCGACGATCAAGCCTCACCAGTCAAACCCAACCCGCGCAACCCGCGTCCGGCCCCGAAGCCCAGCGCCCCACACACCCAGGACCCCGTCTCTCTTCGGATTGAAAGCCACCCTGAAGGCGCCGTCGTACGGATGAACACGCGGGTGTTCGGACGCGCCCCGCTGTCCCTTCGCTTCAACCCGGGCCCGACCTACGAACTGACCTTTGTGCGCAGTGGCTACGAAACGCTCACGAAACGATTTGTCGTCTCTAAAAAAAAGAACCAGAAGGTGGTCGTAAGGCTTCGCAAGCGGGCTCCTGCGAAAAGGAAAAATTTCCTTCAGCGGCTTTTTGGTCGCTGATTCGTCAGCTTGAAATAAGGCGTCCTTCATCAAGCCGCCACACCCGTCCCGGCAGAATCCGCGCGAAGAATGGATCGTGCGTTACCGCCACAATCGTGAGGCCCCCTTGCAGCAACGGCCGCAGCACAGCCCCCAGTGCCTCCGTGCGCGCATCATCTAGTGCACTCGTCGGCTCGTCCAGCAGCAGCACCTGGGGATCCATCACCAAGGCCCGTGCAATTGCCACCCTTTGCTGTTCACCGCCTGACAAATCGTCGGGATGCGCATGCGCCCGGTGAGCCACCCCCATACGTTCAAGCCCCGCCATTGCCCGATTGCAAGCCGTGGCCATGTCGTCTTTCCTTACGTAAAGGGGTCCTTCCATTACGTTTTGGATCACCGTGCGGTGGGCAAACAGATGAAAGCCCTGAAACACGAACCCCACCTTCGTGCGCAGATTCGCAACCTCTGCTGCAAAATCAGACGCATGGGCGGTGGCTGACAGCCGTGTTTCCCCCACGGCCACCGTGCCCGCATCCGCCCGGTCAAGGCCGCCACAGCAACGCAAAAGGGTGGTTTTCCCGCTGCCCGACGGCCCCATGATAATCACCGCCGCGCCAGCCACGCCGCAAAACGTGACCTCACGGAACAGCTCACGCCCACCTCGTGCTTTGCATAAACCCTCGACCGAAATCTTCATGACCGCCGCGGCGCAAGCCGCGCCTCCCAACGCCGCGCCAGCAACGACAGTGGATAGCTCATCGCAAAATACAGCCCCGCACACAACAGCCCCGGTCCCATCCATCCGCCCAGATCCACCGCCGCAATGGTCATTCGTTTGGTCAGTTCCACCACGGTGATCACCGACACCAAGGAACTGTCCTTCAAAAGCGCGATGAAATCGTTCGTCATTCCGGGAAGCGCCACCCGTACGGCCTGGGGCAACACCACCCGGCGGAACACCAACCCATCCGACATTCCCAACGCAAGCCCCGCTTCGACCTGGCCCACCGGGACCGCCTGGATGCCAGCGCGATAATTTTCCGCCTCGTAAGCGGCATAGTTCAGCCCCAGCCCAAGGACCGCCGCCACGAACGGCGGCAGTGACACCACAGAGGCCATCGCGAAATAGATCACGTAAAGCTGAAGCAGCACCGGCGTGCCGCGAAAGATCTCAACGTAGGCGGTCGCCATCGCCCGCCAGAACCCGCCCCGACGTCGCAACAGGACAAGCCCCAGCCCAACAAGAACGGCAACGACCATGGCCGCGACCGAAACCGCAATCGTCATGACCGCGCCCGACAGGAACAATTTCACCTGAACCCCATCGATCCGTCGCGCCGGAGCCAGCGGCTGCACCCCCATGCCGACGCGCAGAAGACCCCACCGCCCTAAAATATTGGCTAACTCGCCATTTCGTTCCAAGTCACCCAGCGCTTCATCCACCGACTTCCGCAGCGCCTCGTCCGCAGATCTGAACCCAATCGCATAGGCGCCCCGCCCCAGATCCCCCGCCACCATGAGACCTGGTTTTCGGCCATAACGATCGCAGATGATGTCATCAATCAACACCCCCTCGACCCTTCCGGCCAGCAGATCCAGGAAAGGCTCTTGCACCCCTTCGTAGGGCACCCGATCCGCCCCCACCTGCCCCAGCAGGTCCCACGCCTGCGTGTTAGCGAGGGTCCCGATTCGTCGTCCGGCCAACGCCGCCAGGTTTGGTGGAATTGGTGCCCCCTGCCTGACCACCAACCGTTCCGAAAAATGGTGATAAGGCCTGGAAAACAAGACACGTTGTCGTCGAGACTCTGTGATCTCGAATCCATTCAAAATGATGTCAAACGCGCCTCTTTGCAGCAGCGGAACCAGGTTCGACCAGTCACTTTGTACGAATTCGGTTCGCACGCCCAAACGCCGCCCCAAGGCCGCGGCAATCTCGGCCTCAAAACCAATCAGATGCCCCGGATCTTTGGGATCCTCGAACACATAGGGCTCGCCCCCCTGTAGATCACCCCCCCAGCGCAATGTGCCCGCCGCCTGCGCCGTCCCACCGCTCAGGACCCCGCAGAACAAAACGACGAACGCGCTCACTTTCTCCACGACGCCGACGAGGCTACCTCACGCCTTCGGTTTTAGATGGGGCAGGCCGAAGGCAAACAGCGCCGCCCCCAACATCCCGACGGCTCCTACAAAATACGGCCCCCGCATGCCCAACACTTCGTAGAAAAGTCCGCCCGAAAGCGGCCCCGCCACCCGCGCCAGTGCCGACAACGACTGCTGCACCCCCAAGGTCAGCCCTTGCACCTCAGGGCCTGCCTGCCTGGACACAAAACTGGAAAGAGAGGGCGTGTACATGCCGTTACCCGCGGCCACCACGGCCGAAGCCAGGAACAAGAAACCAACCCCTATCGAAGGGCTCAAGGCATCGAAAAGAAACCCAATGGCCGCCAGAAACAATCCCACCCGTATCAGCCACACCTCCCCAAATTTTCGGCTAAGGCGGTGAATAAGGCCCCCCTGGATAATGACCGCTATGAGACCTACAAACCCAAACAGCCGCCCGGTTTGCACCACTGTCATGCCGAACGCATCCATGGTGAAGAGGCGAAACGTCACCTCCATACCCGAAAAGAAGAACACCCCGATAAACCCAATGGCGATCGCGTTGCGTACGCCAGGAAACCTGCCCACCATTCGCAACGCTTCAATATCCACGAAAAACGCCCGTGCCCGCGACTTCCGCTGCACGCGAATCTCTGGCGTCAGCGATTCAGGCAAAGTACGAAACGCCAGCAGAAGATTGAGAGCGGACAGTCCAGCCGCCACGACAGCAGCCATGGCACCTTCGTGCCCGAGGAAAGGAAAACGCGACAGCTCGCCCCCTACAAAGGGCCCAATAATAAAGCCCAGTCCGAAGGCCATCCCGATCATGCCCATCCCCTTGGCGCGGGTCTCCGGGGTGGTTACGTCCGCGATATAGGCTTGGGCCACCGCAATGTTAGCCGTCGCAATCCCGCTCCACGCCCGGGCGACGATCAGCAGCGGCAAGGTGTCCGCCACCGCAAGCAATCCCATACCCACCACGGTAGCGGCAATACTCCACAGCAGCACCGGACGCCGCCCCACCCGATCTGACAGACGTCCCCAAAGGGGGATAAACAAGAACTGCATGATGGAATAGGTGGCCGCGACCGTGGTGGCCATAAAATCGCTGGCCCCCAACTGGCGCGCCACGCCAGGCAGGAATGGCACCACCAGGCCGAAACCAAGGAGGTCCAGGAATACAGTTAGGAACAACGTGCCAAGGGAAGCTTTTCGCATCTAGAACGGTGTGATGTATGGCACGAAACCCGTCGCCCCGGAACGCCAACCGATCACGCCTCTTCATCTCCTGGCAAGGAAGCCCCATCCCCCTGCCCTGGGCTGCCACTTTGGCGGCCCGCAATGACCCCGATGCCGTATTTCTCCAGCTTGTAATAAAGCGCGCTGGTCTTGATGCCCAAAACCCGGGCCGTCTCCGTTTTGACACCCTGGGTCTTATCGTAGGCCCGTTGGATCAATTGCCGCTCCAGATCCTCCAGAATCTCGGGCAGCGTCATATTTCCTGACGGCACCGTAAGCGTCCCTTCCCGGGTCCCAACTTTCAAGAACGCCGGCAACGCCTCCACGTCAATCGTGGGCCCCGAGGCAAACACGAGGGCCTGTTCCGCGACATTTTCCAGCTCCCGCACGTTGCCCGGCCACCCATGCAGCTGCAGCCGCGCCATGGCAGCGTCATCCACACCCTTGACCACATGATTGATCCGGGGTCCGTGTTTCGCGATAAAATGGGCAAACAACAAAGGGATGTCTTCCCGCCGATCGCGAAGCGGCGGCACCACGCAAGGCACCACATGCAATCGGTAATAAAGATCCTCGCGGAAACGCCCCTCCGCGACTTCTTTGCCTAGATCTCGGTGGGTCGCCGAGACCACCCTCACGTTCACCTTGATCGTTTCTTCGCCCCCCACCCGTTCTAGTTCACGTTCCTGCAACACCCGGAGCAGTTTCAGCTGCAACGACGGCGTCATGTCGCCCACTTCATCCAGAAACAGGGTTCCCCCGTCCGCTAATTCAAAACGACCCAACTTTCGTTTCACGGCCCCTGTAAACGCCCCCCGCTCATGACCGAAAAGCTCTGATTCCAGCAAGGTTTCCGCCAGGGCCCCACAGTTGACCTTCACGAACGGCCCCCCCGCACGCCCCGACTTGCCGTGGATGGCCCGCGCCACCAGCTCTTTTCCGGTCCCGGATTCCCCTTGTATCAGCACCGCCACGTCTTTGGGCGCCACTTTGGCAACCGTATCGAACAACGCCCGCATAAGGGGCGATTGCCCAACCAGCTCGCCGAACATGAAGGGGGCGGCCGCGTCTAATCGTAAAGCTGCGGCTTCGGCCTCGGCCCGAACGCGTCCCACCTTCTCCCGCCGCAGCTCTAGGCCCCGTTCGACCTTTAGCCGCAGAACCTCGGGCGCAAAAGGCTTCTGAAGAAAATCCAGCGCCCCGACCCGCATGGCTTCAACAGCCGCTTCGACCGTGGCGTACGCGGTTACGATCAGCGCGGGGCACTCAGGATCAATCTCTCGCGCGGTCCTCACCACCTCGACCCCCCCCATTCCGTCCATCTTCAAATCCGTGATCAGAAAATCCGCCCGCGTCTTCCGTAGTGCCGCAATGCCGTCCGCCCCCGATGCTGCCATGGACACCGTATGCCCCATTCGCCGCACGGTCGCAGCCATGCCTTCACGCATCGTTTCGTTGTCGTCGATGATCAGCACGTGTGGCATCGCCACAGAGAATACCCTTCACGGGGCCGGCAGGTCGAAACGAAAACGCGCGCCACCCCCGGGCGCCTCATCTACGACGACATCCCCCCCGTGCGATCGTACGATCTGCTGCACAAACGCCAGCCCCAGCCCGGTGCCTTTTTCACGAGTGGTAAAAAACGGTTCGAAGATTTTCTCTCGACGCTCGGCCGAAACGCCTGGACCATTGTCCCTGACGACAAACTCAACCCGCCCCGTCGGACCCAATGAGGCCCCTAGGACCACTTGGCCCCCAGATCCAGCCGCCGCCACACCATTTTTAGCCAAATTGACCAGCGCCCGGCGCAGTTGGCCCCTTTCCGCCATCACCAAAAGATCTGGCTGCCCCTCCACCCGCACCCCCGGCCCCACCACTTCCACCACCTCTGCCAGCAGGGGCGTCACCTCCACAGCCGTGCGCTCCCCGGGCGCCAGCCGCGCGAACTCCAAAAATTCATTCACAACCTCCTTTAGGTACCCAACCTCCCTTTGTATCCGTGCGACCTCGGACAACCGTTCAGGCTGACCCACCAGGGCTTCACCCAAAAGACCGGCAAACAGCTCCAGCCCTCCCAGGGGATTCCTGACTTCGTGGGCAATCCCAGCCATCATCATCTGCATCCGAACGTCCCGCGCACGCAACGCGACCCGCATCTCGTCAAGGCGCAAGGCTAGGCCCCCGACTTCGTCCCGGGTCTCGACCACCACGCTTTGGTTCAGATCCCCCGCCCCCATCCGATCTGCGGCCAATGCCAGGCGCCCCAGGGGCCCCGTCAGACGCCGTCCCAGCGTAACGATGACCAGCGCCACCAGAATGACCGCCCCCAATCCCACCCCCAACATCCAACGTCGAAAAGCCAGCAGGGATGCCAGATAGTCAGCGCTGCCTTCGACCACGGCCATGCCCACCACGGCCCCCGCTGCGTCCACGATCGGTGCATACGCACGTTTGTAGGGCTGCCCGTCGTGTCCCCAGAATAGGGGCGACCAGACAACCGCGCTCATCGACATCGCCCTATCGATCTCAACCTGATCTACCCCCAATTCATGCGCTCTTGCCCCCAGGGAAATCCGCCCGTCGGTATCGCCACGTCCCGTCAGATCTTTGGCCACGGCCAAGGCCCGCCTCACACCAAAGAGGCGCTTCGCCGTCCGAAGTCCATTTTGAACCCGCGCGTAGGTCAGCGATCCCTCATCGCCGGCCGCCAATGTCGCAATCTGTTCGGGCAAGATCTGCAATGCGGTTCCCGCCGCCGCCGCCGCCAGTCGTCGGCCCAAATCCTCCTGCAGGCTTCGGCTGGCCACGTCATGCGCAATGACCCCAAACGCGGCCAGGGCCAACGACGTAGGCAAAAGCGCCGCCAAAAGCAGTTTTCCTACCAGCCGCCGGGTGGGACGTAGGGGCATGAACACCGTCACCCCCGAAGTATCCCCCTGAACCATCCCGGGCCCTCAATTCAGATAAAAAAAAGGGGCCCATCGCTGGACCCCCTCTTTCGTTCGGCCGGACGCCGAGCGCCTAACGCTTCGAGAACTGGAACTTCTTACGCGCTCCAGGCTGCCCGTACTTCTTTCGCTCCTTGGCGCGAGCGTCACGGGTCAAGTACCCAGCCTTCTTCAAGGCAGGCCGCAGTTCAGGGTTGAACACGCACAAAGCCCGGGAAATCCCGTGCCGAATCGCATCCGCTTGCCCCGAGTGGCCCCCACCTTTGACGGTAACCGTGATATCGAACTTCCCCGAATTCTCGGTCAGTTCCAGCGGCTGCCGAAAGATCATGCGGGAGGTTTCGCGACCGAAATACTCCTCCAGGGTTCGTTGGTTAATCTTGACCGCACCCGCCCCGGGCTGAATCCAAACACGCGCCACTGCGTGTTTGCGTCGACCGGTCGAATACGTGCTGTTCTGCGGATCAATGCTTGCCATTTCTAGAATTCCTGCGGGTCAGAGGGCCAGAGACTTGGGCTTCTGCGCTGAATGGGGGTGTTCGCCACCGGCGTACACTTTCAGCTTCCTGTACATCTGACGACCAAGCGGCCCCTTGGGCAACATGCCCCAAATGGCGCGTTTGACCATCTCGGTCGGGTGACGGTCGCGCAGCTCTGCTGCCGACTTGGTCTGCAGTCCGCCCGGAAATTGGGTGTGGTCGAAGTAGGTCTTATCAGACCACTTCTTTCCCGACAGCGCGACCTTCTCGGCATTCACGACAACCACGAAATCACCGGCGTCAATATGCCTAGTGAACGTGGCCTTGTGTTTTCCACGAAGGACGGACGCGATCTTAGTGGCCGCGCGGCCAAGGGTTTTTCCCTGGACGTCAGCGACGAACCAGGCGTGAGCGAAGGGCTCACAAGCCATAGGAGTTTTGCGATGATTGGTAGGTGCTGCGGGCATGAGAGCGCGGACTTTTACTCGACGGGCCTATGAATGTCAATCACCGAGATTTACTTAGTCAGGAAGCCCTTGATGGCATCGGCCGCTTTTAGGACCCGATCATCGGATTCTACCAGCGCAAATCGCACGTATCCCTCGCCACCCTCTCCAAATCCGACGCCCGGCGCCACAGCCACGCCAGCGCGTTGCAGCAATTCTGCCGAGAACCCCACGGCCCCCATTGCAGCGTGCTTCTTCGGCACAGGCGCCCAAACAAACATGGTCGCCTTCGGGGTTGGAACCGCCCAGCCCGCCCCTTGCAAAGCATCAACCAGTACCTTAGCGCGGTGCTGGTAAAGCTCTCGATTGGCGCGAACATCGTCATCACAACTGGTCAACGCCGTCGCGGCCGCCAGCTGCGTAGGGCCGAAACTCCCGTAATCCATATATCCCTTGATCGTTGTCAGGGCGCCGACCAGATCCGCGTTGCCGACGCAGAATCCCACCCGCCATCCAGCCATCGAATAGCTCTTCGAAACCGTAAAGAACTCGACGGCAACATCGCGCGCGCCTTTGACCTGAAAGATGCTGGGCGCCGGCTTCCCGTCGAAACACAGATCTGCGTACGCCAGATCCGATATGACCCACAGGCCGGCGCTTTTCGCTAGGTCAACAACCTTCTCGTAGAACCGAATGTCCTCCACTTCCGCGGTTGGATTGTGCGGAAAGTTCACGACCAGCCCTCGGGGACGGCGGGACGCGCGCGCCAAGGCAGCCTCGATCTCGCGGAAGTGATCCTTGCCGGGACCCACCGGATAAGCAACCGATTCTCCCCCCGCAATGATCGTCCCGAAACGGTGGATGGGATACCCGGGATCGGGGGCGATTACGCAATCATTGGGGCCCACCAGGGCCAACAACAAATGACCGATTCCCTCCTTTGACCCGATGGTGGCCGCGGCTTCTTTTTCCGCGTCAAACGTGGCGCCGTACCGTCGTTTGTACCACGCACAAATTGCCTCCCGGACCTCCAGGAGGCCTTTTGACGGCATATAGCGCTGAAACCCTGGCTTGGCCCTTTCGGCGTCAAGACGGGCTATGGCGGCGGCTGGACTGGGGCCGTCGGGATTGCCCAGCCCAAAATCATAGATTTCGCGACCTTCGGCACGAAGGCGAGACTTCATCTCGTCGACGCGGCCAAGGACATAAGGGGGAAGCTGAGACAGGCGGAACGTTGAGATCGGCATGGATTGATTTTCGACGTTAGCTTAGGGAAACAGGGGCCGCGAGTTTGCACTTCGTTGCCCCGTTCGGCAAGTCAATCCCAACCGTTCGATCAGGTATCCGGCCATCTTGGCCCAAACCTGTTCCCGAATCAGGGGATCTGCCATCTGGTGCGTCACCCCGGCAAGGGGCAGAAAGTCAAAATTACGCCCTGCGCGGGTCAGCGCGTCGGCAAGTTTCAATGAATGGAAGAAATAGACATTGTCATCGGCCGTCCCATGGACGAGCAACAAGGGGCGCACCAGATTCCCCGCATAGGTAAGGAGGCTCGAAGATCGGTACGCCTCGGGATCCACGTTGGGCAGATCCAGGTACCGCTCGGTGTAGTGGGTGTCGTAGTCGCGCCAGTCGACCACGGGAGCCCCCGCCACCGCCACATGAAAAACCTCGGGACGTCGCAGCACGGCCAATGCCGCCAGATACCCCCCAAATGACCACCCGTAAATGCCCACCCGCGCTAGATCCAATTCAGGGTACCGGTTCGACAGCGCGGCAAGCGCGTCCGCCTGATCATCGACGGGCACCGTCCCAAAGGCCGCCTTGATGGCCCGTTCCCATGCACGTCCACGCCGCGGCGTCCCCCGGTTGTCCGCACAAACGACGATCGCCCCATGGTCGGCTAGCCACTGATCAAACACATACGCGCGCGCGTCGGGCTTCACCATCAAGGCGTGCGGGCCTCCATAGGCATGAACAATGACGGGGTAACGTTTCCCAGGTGCAAAATCCCTGGGGCGCACGATCGCCGCGTGGTACAGGCGGTCGCCCTGCACGGTGGCTATTTCCACGTTGACTGAGAAAGGTAGCGGCTCCGCGCTGTCAGGCAGCGTCCCTAGAACCCGCCCGTCCCTATCGCGAACCGCTGCCACAGGCACCGTCTTTAGGGTCGTAAACACGTCGACCCACCGCTCCCCATCCCCCGAGAACAGGGGCTGATGGTCGCCTCCATCATCCACCAGACAGACCCGGGTCCCTGATGACACGTCGACGCGCTCGATGCGGTTTGAAACCGCGCCGCCCATCAAAACATGCAGGAAAGCCCCATCCGGGGCCACGTGCAGAAGCCTAAGAAAATCATCCCCAACCAGCACACGTTCGAACGTGCCCTTCACCCCTCGCAGTTCTAGGCGGCGTTGGTCAGGCGTCTCCGTTGCCCACAAAAGGCCGCGCCCCCCCGGCAGCCAACGGGGAAGATCCGGTTCCAGATTCACCCACGCCTCGTCTCGTTCAACCACCAAGGATCGCGTCTGACCCACCTCCAAATCGACCGCCAAAAGGACCGTTTCCCGCTGATCTCGCGTTTGGACCAACAGAGTCAATGGCGAGGCGCCATCGCACCACAGCACCCGGGCGACATACGGGTAGCGGCCCCGATCCCACTCGATCCACAGGGGCAACCCGCCATCCAAGGGAAACAGTCCTAGCCGCACGTCTGCATTCGCCTGGCCTGGTCGTGGATACCGAAACGTCGCGGGCGGCCTTTCGGGCCGCGCAGGATCCGTAAGGGAAAAACGTTCAACACCACTTTCGTCGACGTCCGATACCAGCAGAGCGTCGTTTGTGGGCGACCACCAGTACCCCTGAAACCTGTGCATTTCTTCTTGAGCTACAAATTCTGCACGCCCAAAAAATCGTTCAGCACTCCCTCCCGTCGTTAGGGCGTACGGCGGCGCACCTGCGTCCGCATCCACCACAAACAGATCGGGTCCTCCCACAAAGGCGACCCGCTGGCCGTTCGGGGAAAACCGCGGATCCAAGATCGGTTGTCCCCCCAGGTCACGTTCAGCGTCGACCAGAACCTGGATAGCCCCGGTGGCTCGCGAAAACGAAATCAATTTTCCAGCCAACAGCAACAAAACCGCTCGCCCGTCAGGCGACAGGTCGAACCAGGTGAACCCGCGATCTGTTATGCGCATACGTTCGCGCTGCGCCTGCTCGGCCTCCGACGGCTCGTCGGCAACACCGCCCAAAATTTGTTCAGGCGTCACAAGCACCCGGGCCACCCCGGTCGCCACGTCGTATTCGTAGATCGACAGGACGGGGCTTCGTGGCGTTCCGCACAAGAACAAAACCGCGTCCCCAGCGGCGGTTAGCTGGATGCGGCTCGGCCTGCCCAACATGAACGCCCGGGTTTGGGCGAATTGGTGCAGGAACTCATCGCTCGTCGCACTCATACGCTCAACACAGCGAGGCAACCCGCCCGAAACGCCGCCGCGATATCGTCCTCGGATAGAACCTGCGCCGCCAAGCCCTCGCCGCGGAGGCAATGCATCCAGGCCTCCGCCAACTGGGGCGCGCTGGCGATAACCACCCGACCTACAGCCCCCGCGGGCAAGAGCACGCTTCGATCTGCGGCCATGATAGCGCCCATCAGGAACGCATACCGACTCTCGGGAGTGCCATCGCCGCGCAGTTCCAGAAGGCGTACGCAGTAAAATGCGCGTGCCAGGCCATGCGTCCGTGCCACCCGCCCGCCTGCGGCCACAGCCTCAACATCGAACAGCACCGGTCGCTCCACCGGCAGCGCACTGGCTAGGATGGTCTGCGTATGGACCGCGTGAACCATTTCACCTGACAACGTGCTCACGCTGCCCATGATCCGGCCCGCAGCGTCCACCCAGATTGCCTTCCAATGAGATCCCAAATTCAACAAGGTACCCCCGCCGTGCAGCTTCCCCGTGGCCCACAACCCCAAGGCCAGCGTTTCTTCGCCCCGCATGACATCGACATCGTCGACGTCATCCAAAGTGCAGCGCACAGGACCACAACGCACGCCTGGTATCAGGTGCAAGGGCACATTGACCCCGGCAAGCGAAACCTTCCCCACGGACTTCGCCAGCGCCGCAGCGTCCGCGGGAGCCGCCACATGGGGCACCTCGACCAATCCCTGCGGAGAACCAATCATGCCCGCGCCCACGATCGTACCCAGATCTCCCACAAGAAACCCAGCCTGCACAGCCGCTGCGACCAGCAGATCTTCGACCGCCTTTCTCAAGATCTCCCTAGACCCCGTCCGGGCCACATCGCGAGCCCCTACCGTTGCCTTGGCCTGGCCGATAACCTGGTCCCCCCGACAAACCCAAACCCGGGTCTGGGTGGTCCCTCCATCCACAAATGCCACGGGCCTTTCAAGCAGATCGGCCATCAAATTGAGCGCCTCCGAATGTTTTCGACATCAGGGACAGCTTTGGTATTTGGGGTTGCAGCCCCCATTAGCCGCCGGCCCCAACCCCAATTGCCGATCATCGGGATCGGCCTCACGAAAATAACCGTCCATATCCTCATCAATCCTCACAGGATCGGTCGCGACAAATGGATCTGCATTCACCGTGTAGGCAATCCCATCAGTCGTGCGAAGAACTATATTTCCGCCGACCTTTGCGGTCCCGATATCAGTCTTCATATCCCCCCGTTCAGTCAGATACACCGCAGATCGCGCCAATAGCCGCTGCATGGTCACGGGACGCGGGTGCCCATAGGAATTGCCGTCCCCACACGAAACGATGGCCACTTCCGGGGAAATCTGGGCCATAAAGGTCGCGTTGCTCGAATGGTCGCTGCCGTGATGGTTCACCCGGTACACGTCAACATCTGGCAGACGTCTCGCAACCTCTGTTTCGATATCGTGATACGTGTACCCGAAATCATTTACCGAAAGGGCGCCGCTGAGGTCACCCGCGATCAAATAGTCCAGACGGCCGAATCTCAACAACAACACCACCGAGTAGTCGTTTTCGTTGGGCGGCGCCTTTTCCGCGCTGAAATCCCCCTCTTTAATGCGGCCCGCCCCGTCCACGGCCACAACGCGGACCTGGACGCTAGGCCCCATATCTATGGTGCCTAACCCTTCTTTGACGATCTGGGGATGCAGCAACGTCTGTCCCTCACCATCCAGAAACTTCTTCCAGTTACCGAACGTTCCGCTGGTGTCGCCCAGAAACGTTCGCGCGTCTCGGTGCAAGAACCGTCCGATTTCAAACCCTTGTTGGGTCACCAGATGCCACAGCCCCCCTTTACCGACGTATCCGATATGGTCCAGATGAAAATGTGTGACCACGACTTGATCGACGCGCTTGCAGCCCATGACCGTTTCTATATACGCACCAGCCCGCATCGCCCCGCGGTTAGCTGTCCACAGCGTTTCACCGACATCAATCAACAGCGTCTTTCCCGTTGGACCTATCACGAAAGTCGCATCCGCCTGGCCCATGTCCAAATGGTGAATCTCGAACGTCCCGGGACGCCACGTCCCCTGACCACAGGGAGGCCGCAGGGCCACCTCGATTGGCGCAGCCGCACCGTCTCCTACACGTCGGACGTCATTCATTTCCGCCCCGTCGTTGCGACCGCAACCCGCCGCCGCAGAAGCCGCAATCACGCCCACCAACAAAACCTTCGAAGCGTGCACGAAAATCAGGTCCTCAGCAGACGAGGTGGTTCGATGCCGACAGCCTGCAATGCCGCCACCACCTCCTTCAGATCCTGCCAGACCAACCCACGAAGCTGGCGATCGCCCTCGTTTCTCAACAGGTAGGATGGGTGGAACGTTGGCATGACCTTGATCCCTTCGTAGCTGCGAAAATTCCCACGAAGCCGGCCAATCGGCGTCGTTTCACCGCACAACGCCTGGGCCGCAAACCTTCCAAGTGCCACGATGACTTCAGGTTTCATTGCCAAGAGCTGCCGCTTCAAAAACGGTTCACACGCAGCAACCTCGTCAGGTTGCGGATCGCGATTCTGCGGCGGGCGACACTTGACCACGTTGCAGATATAAACATCCGCCCGGGAAAATCCCATCGCTTCGATCATCTTCGTTAGCAACTGGCCGGCTGCGCCCACAAAAGGCTCACCCTGTCGATCCTCGTCGGCCCCCGGCCCTTCGCCCACAAACACCAGTTTTGCTTCCGGATTCCCCGTCCCAAAAACGATGTTCTGGCGACCCGCGCACAACCGACACCGCTGACAATCCCCCATCTCTTCACGAACAGATCGCAGGGTCTCTTGCGCGTTCGAAAGAACCGCGACCTTCACGGGCACCCCAAATCGGGGGGATGGCGCCGACGGGATCCCCAACACCCCATCGCGTGCCCGCGCTTCGAGGCACACGCGAAGGCCCGCGACTAGCCTACGAAACTCGTCTTGATCAGCGGTTTTTTCCACATCAGACCTGCGTTACAGAATCCAGTGCCAACCCATAATAAAATGTAGCGCGGGTTTCGTCGGGAAATCCGGGGGCCCGCCCCAGCCCCCCCTTATCACCCCGAGATTCCAGCTCCGCCATCAGCCGGTCATACGATCGCAGAAGCGACGGATCCGTGGCCACAACGAACGACCGGCCGAGGCACGCCGCCACACATGCGTTCCAGCTGTTCTCCTCCGTGGCCCTCGGAATAAGTGCCTTTGGCGCCATAGGCGCGACCCTTTCCCGCAACCAGGCGCCAACAAAAGGCGTAGCCCCCTCCGCTCCCACGACCGCAAGAATCCGCGTGGCGGTGGACGAAGAGAAGTCGAACAAGCCCCCTGTGGCAGCAGGCTCATCTGAAAAACGAGGAGGTACTTTCATGCCAAACGCTCGATCAACGAACCGCCGGGCTGCGGACAGAAGGCCCCGATCGTCAGATGCACGCGCATATTCGGCCAGCGTCCACGCCAGGAATCCTGGATCGGAATACTCACGCCCCGTCTGATCTTCCAGATCCGACAAATGCGCGGCAAGCAACCGACTCGCAACCTCTGGCAGCTGCCGAAACTCGTCGCGCAACCCCACATCCCGCGCCGCCAGCCCGGCCTTCAGAACCATCGCACAGTCATAGGGCGCCTCATCGCCCGCAGCCGCACCCAGCGCCCGCGGAATAAACCGGGACCACGCCGAACGCACGAACGCCCAGCCCGCGTTGACATGGGGAACAAACGTTTCCACCCCGGTCAAACCCTGAACGCGCTGCCAAATCCAAACCGCTGCCAAAGTTCCGCCAAAATCGATATCGTCACAACCAGCCCAGGCGGGGACGGCGCCCCGGGTCGCGCCCGATGTGACTTGTCGAAAAGCCAACCCTTCGGCCAACTTTGTCATGACCAAAGCCGCCCGCTCCGTGCGAATCCGCACCTGTTCCTCACGCGTCGCCTGCCCCGGGTTCCTCGTGCTCATTGTGATCTCCGCAAGGCCAACTCGTCATCTCGAAGCGCGAACATTGGGGGTCCAAGCTTTGTCCATATCTGGTCGGCAATCTCTTTTTTCGTCGCCGGACCCAAGCTAACCGTCCGTCCGTCCGAAAAAACCAACGTCACCTGATTTTTATCGCTTCCAAACCCGATCCCCGGCTGACCGACGTCATTTGCCACAACCACATCGCAGCGCTTCTCTTCCAGTTTCATGGCAGCACGTTCGACAAGGACTGACGCAGACACACCTATTTCGGCCGCAAACCCCACCAACAGAGGCCGCCTTCCTTTCCGGTTCAGCCCTAACCCCTTTAACAAATCTGGATTCGACACCAGATCAATTTTCATCGAACCCTGGCCATGTTCGCGCCGGGACAACTTACCCGCGACATAGGCTGCGGGACGAAAATCCGCCACCGCAGCCGACATCACCACGACGTCCACGTCCTCCGCGGCGGTCCGCACAGCAGCCTCCATTTCCAGCGCCGTTCGCACATCAATCCGTTCACGAACCCCCTGTGGGGTTGCAAGAGCGACCGGCCCCGCTATCAAAGTAACCGAGGCCCCCGCGTCTGCCGCCGCCCTTGCCATCGCAAAGCCCATCTTGCCCGACGATCGATTCCCCAAGAATCGAACATCATCCAAAGGTTCCTCCGTCGGGCCGGCTGTGACCACAACGCGAAGTCCCTTCATCGGCCCGGTCGTCTTGCCCAGGACGGCTATCACCTCCGCAACAATCAGATCCGGTTCAACCAGGCGCCCCTCGCCCACCCATCCACAGGCCAAGACGCCCCGATCCGGCCCGACCGTTCGCATGCCCCCCACTTCGATCATTCGGCGCAGGTTTTCCTGCACGATCGGGTTGTTCCACATATTCACATTCATAGCCGGAGCCAGCAAAACCGGCGCGCGGGTCGCCAGAATCACGGTCGTCAATAGATCGTCCCCCATGCCAGCCGAGATTCGTGCAATCGCGTCAGCTGTCGCAGGAGCCACCACCACCACGTCAGCCTCGTCCGCCAGCTTGATATGCCCGATCTCAGACTCCTGGGTCAGATCGAAAATGTCCGTCGCCACCCGGTGGCCAGACAGCGCCTGAAAGGTCAAAGGCGCGACGAAAGCACAAGCTGCACGCGTCATGATCACGCGAACGCTCGCGCCCGCTTTGACCAATAGGCGACAGAGTTCGGCCGCCTTATAGGCAGCGATGCCCCCTGTCACCCCCAGCACCACACGTTTGCCGGAAAGGCTCTCCATCGCCTTGAATCTACCTCAGTAAGGCTTCCCGGTACACCCGGGCCGCCCCCCCATGACCAAGCCGACGCCAACGAAGATTGAGCCTCGCCAGCAAAAACAACAGATCCTCATGCGATTGCTTCTTGCGAAGCTCAGCGTCCGTGACCGCCAGAATTTCTTCTCGCGCCTCCCGGGGATGGAACATGACGGTCCGCCCGAACCCTACCGCCTGGCCGTCCCACAGCAGACGCGCTTCCAAGAGATCCCCAACCTCAAAACCTATCGTACCGCGCCGCTCACGAACGCTAAACCGCGCACCCCCGATGACGTCATCCAGTACCACACGGTGTGGCTCAACCAGCGCCACATCAAACAACGCCCGGTGGCTTGAAACCAGCGACGCCAAGGGCTGTCGCGCCGCCAGACTAACCCCCCCATGTTCTCCCTGAAGCAGGCGCACACCCAGAGGCAACCCTCCTTCGAAGGCCCACTCCACCAGATACCATTCCTGAAACGCCGCGATGCGTTTCGTATGCAGATCCCCGTCGTCCTCGAATACCTTCCCAGAGCGAGAAAGGAAATCGCCTTTCGCACGCCCCACCTCAGCCCCCCAGGGCTCATCGGCGAACCGGACTAGAAGGTCCTCCACCAACGAATGCAACGCCCCCAAAGACCCCACCACCTCCAGTCCATCCGAGCTCGAAAGGCCAGGCGACGTGGTCACCTAGGTGAACGCTCGTCCATAAGTCGCATGAACCGTCCAAACAGGTAGTGGGCATCATTCGGGCCAGGAGCCGCCTCTGGATGATATTGAACGCTAAAAATGGGCAGGCTTTCATGCCGCATTCCTTCAACCGTTTTGTCGTTCAAATTCACGTGGGTCAAAACGGCCTTGCCCTGGAGCGAATCAACATCGACCGCAAACCCATGGTTTTGCGAAGTGATTTCGACCTTACGGGTGAAAAGGTCCATAACGGGTTGATTGGCCCCGTGGTGGCCGAATTTCAACTTATAGGTCTTGCCCCCTAGGGCCAGTCCTAAGAGCTGATGTCCTAAACAGATCCCAAAGATGGGCCGCCCCGCCTTGATCAGCTCCCTCGTCGTCTCAACGCCATACACCACGGCAGCCGGATCCCCGGGGCCATTAGACAAGAAAATCCCGTCGGGTTTAAGGGCCAGCGCCTCCTTCGCCGTGGTTCGGGCGGGCACCACGGTCACGCGACAACCAATTTGTCGCAGGCAACGCAAAATACCGCGTTTGATCCCGAAATCGAAAGCAACGACATGGTGCCTCGTCGCCGGAAGAGGGCGATTCTGCCCTGGGATCTGCCAGGCGCCTTCGGTCCACTCGTACGGCGCCTGGCACGAAACTTCGGGCACCAGATCGCGCCCCTCCAGCGATGGGTGGGCCTTCGCCTTCGCGACGGCTCCTGCCGGATCATCCACGTGGCGGGTTACGATCGCCCGCAGGGCACCACCAGTCCTGATTTTTCTGGTGACCGCGCGCGTGTCGATCCCTGAAATGCCTGCCACCCCGTGGTCGGCCATCAACTTCGACAGGGTCGACGTCGATCGCCAATTCGAAACCCGGGGGGACAGATCCCGCACGACGAACCCCGCGCAATAGGGGCGGTCCGACTCGAAATCCTCCGGGTTTGTCCCTACGTTCCCGATCTCCGGCGCGGTCATCAGGACAATCTGACCCCGATAGGACGGATCGGTCAGAATCTCCTGGTATCCCGTAATGGCGGTGTTGAAAACCACTTCCCCCGCCATATCCGCGGCGCTGCCAAACCCAACCCCGCGAAAAATACTTCCGTCCTCCAGCGCGAGAATTGCTGGGGGTAGGGTATCGGTGTCTTGAAACGACGACGTGTCAGGCAAGAAAGGAATCCTCCGCGTAGGCGATGCGACCGCCCACCACCGTTAGCATGGCTTTGCCCTTGAGGGAACGTCCAGCAAAAGGTGTGTTCTTCGATTTTGAAAAAATACGTGCCGGATCGCAGGTCCAGATTCGCTCTGGATCGATAACCGTTACGTCCGCTACGTCCCCCGGACGCAAACGGCCCCCCGGTAGCCCCAGCACGCCCGCGGGTCCTGGCGACAACAACCGCACCAGCGCCGCCACCGTTAGCAACCTCGACGCCACCAGATCCAAACACAATGACAGCGCCGTTTCGAAGCCAATCATTCCGAATGCGGCATTCTCAAACTCAACTTGCTTCTCAACCGGCGAATGCGGCGCGTGATCCGTCGCGATCGCATCGACTGTTCCATCGACAAACGCTTCCTTTAAGGCCTCAATATCCGCCTTGCCGCGCAAAGGTGGATTGCACTTACAGAAGGTCTCGTAGGTCACGCAGGCCTCATCGGTCAGGGTCAGGTG
>JAYUUT010000017.1:0-8636 GCA_043754455.1 Myxococcales bacterium | reverse complement strand
CAAGGCGCGACGACGACCAATAGCCGTAGCTATTGCGAGGAGGAGCAACGCTGCGCTCGGCCCGGATCGTCGGCCGGACTTGACGCTATTTCGAAGACGTTGCACTAGGGCAGTGGCAAATCCAGAATGCCCGCGAACGTAGGTTCCAGCGTGGGCGTTGGATACACAGCGACCTTGGTGAGTTTTCCCGTAACAGCATCGACCCTGAACATCACCGCGGTCCGCGGCCCCTGGTTGACGACGGCAAGAAGCCCCCCATCAGGCGACAGACAGAAATCGCGAGGGTTCTTCAGCACCCCTTCGCCCGTTTCGTGCCCGACCAGCGTCAAACGTCCCGTGTCTGCGTTGACCGCGTAGACAACGATGCTGTCGTGACCTCGGTTGGCGCCATAAACGAACCGTCCCGACGGCGCAACGACCACATGAGACCCACTGTTATTCATCCCGTTCGCACCAGCCGGCAACAGTGACAGTGATTCGGGGGACGTAAGCCGCCCGGTTTCCTCATCATATTTCAGTGACACCATCAAACTTCCCCCTTCGGTAATGACGTAGGCAAATTTCCGCGACGGATGAAAGGCCATGTGCCGAGGGTTTCCTTTTCCGACGAACGACACCGTGGCGGGGCTGTTTTTCGCAAGTTTCCCCGTCGTCGCATCAAAATTGAATTGAGCAATCAGTTGCGCGGTTGTCGACGTAACAAAGACATGCGTGCCAGCGGGATCTATCATCACCCCGTGGGCGTTGGTGCCCACAAACTGGGTGTCAGTGGGCGCTGACAAAGTGCCGTCTTCCTGAACCGGCACGACAGAAACATGTCCAGATCCATAGTGGGCGACAAAAACCCAGCGGCTGCTGGGATGCGCCGTGATCTGGACCGCCCCATCGGTCATGGGAATCGAAACGCTGTTGATCGACTTAAGACCGCCCGTCGTCTTATCGATCTGAAGCGAGACGACCTTAGAAGGGGTGGCCTGAAGGGCAGCGAACAGGAATTTCTTCGACGGAGCGATAGCAAGATAGGACGCCGGGTATCCCGCCTGCCCCGTTGTGGGGGTCGACAACATACCTTCGGCGCTGATCGGGAAAATCGAAACCTTAGAATCGTAACCGCTGACGTATAGAAAACTTGTCTTGGGCCCAGATGGAATCGCGACGGGTGGCACCACGGCCACAGCGTCGACCATTCCCGCGCGGCTGTCCCCCGCTAGGTCCATGCGAGCCCCGCCAGCAGAAGCGTCTGGTGGTGGGATCGCCCCCATAGCGCCAGCGTCAACCATGGGGGACGAAGACACCGGGGTGGTTGGGGGCGGGTTGGTCTTAGAAATAGGTTTCCCAGGGATAGTCTCTGCGGCCCTGCCATCATTAACCATAGGAACAGCAATTTCGTCTGCCGCTTTGTCAGCGCCACACGCAGATAGGATCGCAACGGCGACCAGGAAACCACGGTGCATATTCACAACTTTACCTTTTGTTACAACGTTGGAAGCGGACTAACCGCGCAGCCCGGGCAGTTCACCCGATATATCGCCCAGCTTCTCCGTGGGAACCCCCGCAGCGTTCATCACGCTGATAAGAACCTTGGCAACATGGGGCGATCCTGTGGCCGCAATGTGGTGCCCAGCTTTCAGACCGCCCGCTTTGCCTGCCACAAGACAGGCCATGTTTTCTCCCGAATGGGTTTCAAACTTTCCGGGCATCCCCATTTTTGGTTCATGCCCCCCTTCAAACAGGAAGGCCATCGCGCAATTGTCAATCAGTTGGCCGCCATTGTCTGGTGTGTCTGCCAGTCTTTTGACCAGCGTGCCGAAGTGTTTCATATGCCAGTTGATTCCCGTCGAAACGCTGCCGCCGAAATGTGACAACTGGTGCAGATTGGAACCTTGGGTCGTCAATTCCTTCATGGCCATGAAGGACTGTCCTTCGGTGAACATGATCGTCCCCACCCGGTACTGATCACACGCAAACGCCAGATACATCAGGTCGACCATCAACTTGGCCCGAATTTCCTCGCCACCGTAATTGGCGCCGGGGGGCGGGTCGCTGTCGTAAGGATCCGGCTTGACACAAGAAGCGCTGGCGACAAATTTTGTCGGCATTTTCGTGATGCTCTTACCCAGTTCATCAATTTGGGTCAGATGCTGATCCAGCCGCGCCTTATCAATGGCCCCCAGGCGCGTTCGCAACCGTTTGCCGCTTTCTCGCGCAAAATCGACAATGTTCTTGCGCCTTCGGTAGGGAAAATCATCCTCGACCGCAGGCATCTGCCCCGCACCCGTGGGCGGAACAAAACCCGCAAATAGACCGGCATAGGCGCTTTTGGGACTGGTCGTCTGGCCGATTTTTTTGGCCTCGGCGGCACCGGACTCCATCCGATAGACCATGGAATCGTGCGAGTGGCCGTACATCCCGTAGCCCGCCGCTTGGACCTTGAGGGAGAGACTTTTTACCTTAAAGGCATCCGCCACGACCTGATCTGAACTGCTCCCCATAACCGACTGGTCGCCATCGCCCTTGCCGATGGTCTTGTTGTGGGTTCCGCTGAAAACGCCGCTCATCATCGCGCCGTGAAAACCGCTATGGCCGCCAGGTTCACCGGCTGGGGGAATGCGCAGGCCCGATACCACCGAGACATAGGGCTGGGCCCCCGTCGTGCCCAAGTTCAGCAACGACTTCGAAAGATCGTACCCCGGGCCAGTCATCGCGGGGACGAACCCCTTGACGTCTTTGTCAGAATCCCCAGCGATTGAAACGCCGCAAAACCCCACAAAAAATCGTTTGACGGCGGCACCAGCGGCGCGCGCTGACCGGGGGGTCTCCATGATTTCAAGCCAGGGGAGTGCAACAGCCACGCCCGCGGCCCCACGCAACACGGTCCTGCGGTGAAGGCGCAATGGGGTCATCGTCAAATCCCTTTCCCTGAACTATCAAACCGAAAACCGAAGCTGCTGTCGGTTATCACATTCAACAAGATGTCGCGGAAAGACCACTTGTTAGCCCGGGCGTTGGTTACGATTTTTTCTAAAGAGACAGATTCTTGGACGGATTCGGCGCGGCCCATCGCGAATCGGAACACCTGACGGACGGCGCAGTCTTCAATCCGGCCCGAAGTGATAAGCGTGTTGGCCAAGCCATCTGCCCCCTTAAAAACTCCCACATCGGGAAGCTGCCCCTCGCCACCGATTGTGCATTTCGCAGCATCTTGGGTCCTGAATTGTCCCGCAGGGTCGAAGTTCTCAAGGCCCATGCCAACAGGGTCCATGAGGCGATGACAGCTTTGGCATACGGGTCCCTGAACCTTGGCGTTGTGCAATTCCTTCTTGCACGGGCTGTCCGTGCCCGGTTGCAGATTCGGGTCGACCCCCATAGGTGGGGGGGGAATCACCCGGCATAACAAACGCGAGATTACGTAAAGGCCCCGTTTGGGGATGTGCGAGTCTCCGGGATCGATGGTCGAGGCCGACAGCACGCTGCCGTGGGACAATATGCCCATGCGAGCCGTGGCACCGTAGGGAACCCACCCTGCCTTGGCCTGGGACGGCAGGTCGTATTGCTTCGCAAGAACGCCATCCACATAGGTGTCCTTGGATGAAAACAGATCCAGATAAGGCGCCGGCGTGGCAGCGAGGGTTACCCGTTCAACCAGCGCCCGCGTTTCGGCCTGCATCGCTTTATTGAGGGCGGCGTCGTGCGGAAGCTGACGGTACCCAAACCATTGGGCGTGAAAGTCCTGCACCCGATCTTTGTAAGCCGTATCCGCCATCAGGCCTAGGGCCGCCATACGCACTTCGGCGGGGGTCGAAAGTTTGTTCGCATCGGCCAGCGCCAGCAAGGCGTCACTAGGCGTGGTTCCCCGCAGGAAGAAAGACAGGCGAGACGCCATTTCATAGGGGCCAAGCTTGAACAAACCCGTGGTTTCGACAGCGGGAGCCCCCACCTCGACACGAAACAGAAACTCGGGGTCAATCAACATTTGCTGAACGATCATCCCCACCGCCACGAAGAAATCTTTTCGCTCGACCGCGAACGATTGGAAACTTAGGTAGCGGGTGACGTCATCCGGGGTCAGGGGCCGCCGAAACGCACGGCGCCCGAAGGCGGAAATCATCGTCTTTAAGCAGGCAGCGTCCGAAGGACCGGTGGGCGCGCAAGGGACCAAGGCCGCGCGGGTTTTGGGATTCGCCAGAGCGCGTGCAGCGACTTCTTCTGCAAGGCCATCAAGTGCCACCAAATGGGGCCCGTCAATGTTTTGATCGGCGATGAAATTGTCAAAAGGAACGTCCGCCGTGATTTTCTCCTCATGGAGTTTGGCTGACGCAGGGGATGTCACATCGCCGAGCAAATCTCGGATGCTGTTGTCGTATTCCACGCGGCTTAGAAGCCGCAACCCGCCAGAGCTGCCCGTACCCAAGTCCAGAGGCAAGATCTCTGTCCCGGGCTTTTTTGGCTCCGTCGGCATCCCCGAGCCAGTCCCGACCCGTGGTTTCAGTTTCGCGTCGCTTGGCGTCTTCGGCGGAACACCCGCACTGTCATCCTCCCCGACCGCTGTCCCGGCGCATCCAGCAGCCGCCCCCAACCACAAAACCGTCAAACTGCGCAGGGCCGGGTTGGTTTTCATTGAGGCACCTCTGGGGATACGGCTCAAGAATAGGCACCCGATGACCGGGGGTCATGTCGTCCAATAGTCATACGGCCTGTGTCCACCACTTGATGGACGAACGATTTCGGCGTTCCGTCCACCAGAAATCATCGGCCCCAGGGGGACACGGCTAAAGCCGACGGTCTAAACCGGGAATTGCGCCCGAACTTCGGCGTCAGATTCAAGGACCTTGGCGCGGCGGGCCTCCCGTTCGGCCTGAACGCGCGCGGCAACTGCGGGATCCGACGCGGCGATGATCTGCGCCGCCAACAGGCCAGCATTTTCAGCACCACCCACCGCCACCGTGGCCACCGGCATTCCGGGGGGCATCATCACGGTGGACAACAGCGCATCGAAACCCTGCAGGGCCCCTGACGCTATCGGGATACCAATGACCGGGCGAATGGTTTGCGCGGACACGGCACCTGCCAGATGGGCGGCCCCGCCTGCCCCCGCGATGAAGACCTTGGTCCCCCCCTGGGTTGATTCCCGCACAAAGGTAGCGGCCTGCTCGGGCGTCCTGTGTGCCGACAACACGCGGACCTCGACCGAAATGCCAAGTTTCTTCAGAATCACGGCGGCAGGTTTCATAGTTTCAAGATCCGATTTGGATCCCATGAGAATGGCAACGTCAGCGGATTTGTTCGTGGTCATGATTGTCCTCGCAGGCCAATGTCGCGCCGGTAATGAACACCCGCCCATCGGATGTTTTCCACTGCGCCGTAAACAGTATCACGTGCCGATTTCAGATCCGGCCCCGTTGCGGTCACGCCCAAAATCCGGCCCCCCGCCGTGACAAAACCGCCGTCTTTTCGTTTCGTTCCCGCATGAAACACAGTCACCGACGGATCGGTGACGCCACCATCGTCGCCCAGGCCAGCAATGGCGTCGCCCGTGCGAACGGCCGCGGGATATCCTGCTGCCGCCATCACCACGCATAGGCCAAGGCCTGGCTTCCAGCGCAAATCGGCACCTGGTAGACGTCCGTCGGCAGCGCCCATCAACCACGGCAACAAATCCTCGGCCAATCGGGGCAACACCGCCTGGGTTTCGGGATCACCAAAGCGACAATTAAATTCAATCACCAAAGGTCCCCTGTCAGGGGTCAACATCAGCCCTGCGTACAGAAGCCCACGAAACGGTCTTCCTACCTGCGCCATCTGTCGAATCACGGGCGCGAAAACCGATTCGCCTATCCGTGCGGCCAATTTTTCATCTACCAAAGGTGATGGTGAATACGCGCCCATGCCTCCCGTGTTGGGGCCCTGGTCACCGTCGTGAACGGCCTTGTGATCCTCGGCCGAGGCCAGCAGCGCATAACGTTCGCCATCCACCAACGCCATCATCGAACATTCCCGCCCCATCAGGCGTTCTTCGACCACGACCCGTGCCGACGCCGCCCCAAATTGTTTATCCACCAGCATCTGTCGGATGACGGCGCAGGCCTCGTCGTGGGAATCTGTGACCGTCACACCTTTGCCGGCGCACAGACCGTCCGCCTTCACGACGACGTTACCTGGCTGCGCGCGCACAAAACGCAGCGCCTCATCGACGTCGCTGAAACTGCCGTAGGCCGCCGTGGGCACACCGGCCTTGGCCATAATGTCCTTGGCAAAGGCCTTCGATCCTTCAATTTCCGCCGCCCGTGCCGACGGTCCAAAGACGCGAATTCCGGCTGCCGTCATGGCATCGGCCAGCCCCAGCACCAAGGGGCCTTCGGGGCCACAGACCACAAGATCGCAACGGTCACGGCCGGCAAGCGCCACCAAATCAGCCACCGCGTCCGCGGCCACTGCCACGCATGACAGGCGTCCGTGGCCACGGGCCAAAGGGGCCGCCAAGGCTTCAATCCCAGGGTTACCAGGCGCCACCACCAACTGATCACATAGCGGGCTGGCCAGCAGGGTCCAGGCCAACGCGTGTTCGCGTCCCCCTGCCCCTATCAACAAAATCCGATATCCCATGTTAGTGGCGGAAATGACGTTCGCCGGTGAACACCACCGCAATATCTCGTTCATCAGCGGCGGCAATGACTTCCTGGTCACGGACCGATCCGCCAGGTTCCACCAGCGCCGTCACACCCGCCTTGGCGGCTTCGTCGACACCATCGCGGAAGGGAAAAAAGGCATCCGACGCCAACACAGATCCTTCTAAAGACGATTTCGCCTTGGACACCGCGATTTTTACGGAGTCCACGCGTGACATTTGCCCGGCGCCCACGCCTAGGGTGCGGCCGTCTTTCACAAACACGATGGCATTGGATTTCATGTGTTTGGCCACCCGCCAGCCAAATTCCAGATCCGCCAGTTCCTGAACCGACGGCGCGCGGCGGCTGACCACCCGCCCCGCCGTCACTGACGCCGTGTCCCCGTCGCGGGCCTGCATCAACACGCCACCAGCCACGCTGCGGAATTCGAATTCGCCGCGTTCCAGGGGACCCACCGGACCGCGCAGCAACCGCAGCCCCTTTTTGTCGGCCAGAATCGCCCGCGCTTCGGGGCTGTAGTCCGGGGCAATGATGCATTCGAGGAACGTCGCCGCCATTTCCTTCGCCAGGTCGGGCCCCACGGGACCGTTGACCGCCACGATGCCGCCAAAGGCTGACACCGGATCGGTCTCACGCGCCCGCTGGTAGGCAGTCAAAAGTCCGTCCTTGGACACCGCCACGCCGCAAGGGTTGGTGTGTTTGATGATGACAGCGGCGGGTTCAGCGAACTCGCCGCACAGCTTCATCGCCGCATCCAGATCTAAGATGTTGTTGTAGGACAATTCCTTGCCCTGCAACACCTCGGCCCGGGGCAAAGACGGTTGTTTGGACCCAGCTAGCGAATAAAACGCCGCCTTTTGGTGCGGGTTTTCGCCGTAGCGAAGCACACGTTCCAAATGCAGCGACGGATGCAGCGTCACCGGAAAATCCGCCAGCGCAGCCGTAGGATCCGAAAGTCGTCCCAGGTGCCCCGCAATCGCACCGTCATAGGCCGCCGTGTGGGCGAAGGCCCGGCGACACAAATCAAACCGCAAGGCGTCCGACACGGCGCCCGTATTTTCAATCTCGGCCAAAACACGCGCGTAATCGCCTGGTTCCACGACGACCGCAACCCGTTCGTGATTTTTGGCCGCCGATCGGATCATGGCAGGGCCGCCAATGTCGATGTTTTCAATAACTTCGTCGAACGCCGCCCCCCGCGCCACGGTTTCGCGGAACGGATACAGATTCACGACAACAAGGTCGATCGGATCCAGGCCATGTTCGCGCATCTGCCGCCGGTGCTCGTCCGTCGGCCTGCCCAGGATGCCCCCATGAACCCGGGGGTGCAGCGTCTTGACGCGGCCATCCAATATCTCGGGTGCCCCGGTGAAGTCGCTGACCTCACGCACCGCCAATCCCGCGTCACGAAGGGCCTTGGCGGTCCCTCCCGTGGACAGAATCTCTACATTGTGTTTGGCCAGCCCGCGGACGAAATCCACCAGGCCGGTCTTGTCAGACACCGAAATCAGCGCGCGTTGAACCCTGTTCACGCGCGCCTTTTAGCACGCCAGAAGCATCCGCTCCGAAGCACCGCTCCCGGGTTGATTTTTTCGGCTGAAAACCAACCACGGTCCGGAATTTTATTACCGGCGGTTATATTCCAACACTTCTGTGCCGGCGGCATACAGTGGGGATGCTGAAAAAGCCGTCGAACGCAAACGTGGATGCCTTGCTAGAGAACGCCGATTGGATGCGCGGGCTTTCCCGCTGCCTGATGGGTGACTCCCCCGATGCGCAAGACATGGTCCAGGAGACTTGGCTGGCGGCGCTCCGATCTCCGCCGGACCCCACCCGGCCTGGGCGACCCTGGCTCGCGGCGGTCATGAGAAACGTGGTCCGGATGGCGGGCCGATGGTTAGCGAGACGAAGGGCGCGCGATAAGGAGGCGGCAGATAGCCGCGGGGACAGCGTTTGTGGTGCTGATGCGGCGCTTGAGCGTATGCAGATCGACCGGCGTTTGGCTGAATT
>JAYUUT010000016.1:0-27415 GCA_043754455.1 Myxococcales bacterium | reverse complement strand
ATGTTTCCGTAGGGTGGCAGCCCAGATCGTCTAAGCTGCCCCTTGCGGAGGTGCTTCATGACGTCTCACGTTTTTCTGGGCCTTGTTCGGTTCGCAGCTTTTGCCTCGCTGTGCGCGGTGGCGTGTTCGTCTGGCAGCAGCGGAAAGAAACTGACGCCGGACGCGGACGATGGGGCCGAACCGCCGGGTAGCGGTGGCATACCCGGTGGCCGGGGCGGTGCGCTGGGCGGCGGTGGCATGAACCTGGGAGCAGGGGGCGTCAGCACACCTGGCATTGGCGGGGCACCCGGGACAGGCGGCACGATGATCGGGCGCGGCGGCATGGGCGCGGGCGGTACGGGTGGCAGTGCTGCGGGCGGTACGGGTGGCAGTGCTGACGCAGGCGCCCGAGGTGCTGACGGCCCTGCCTCAGATCGCCCGATCAACACTTCTCGCGACGGGGGTGCCATGACCTTGACCTCGCTGGCCTACAAAGATGGCCAAATGATCCCCGTGGTGCATACCTGTGCGGGTGTTGGAACCTCCCCCGATCTGTCGTGGACCGCTGGCCCGGCCGACACCATGAGCTACGCCCTCGTTTTCCGGGATCTAAACAACATGCTTGCCCACTGGGTCGTCTGGGACATTCCGGCGAACGTCACGTCGCTGCCCGCCATGTTGGGGGCACAGGCCCTGTTGCCGATGCCGATGGGTGCAAAACAGTTGTCGTTTATGGCCGGCAGCCCTGGTTACAAGGGACCTTGCCCGGGCGGCATGCCCCATACCTATGTCTTCACCATCCACGCGATGAAGGCGGCGACCTTGGCGGGCGTTGCGGCGAATGCCACGTCAGGGGCTGTTGCGACCCTTATTACCCAGGGGGCTTTAACCACCGCGAAGTTAAGCGGAACCTCGGACGCGAAACGCCCCTGACGCGCCGTCGCAGGAACTTTAACGCGAAGGACGCTGTAGAAACTACTACGGCCACGCGCGCTGATCTACACTCAAGGCCAGATCCGGTGACATGAGCAACCTACCGCGCGCCATACTCACCAGGGTTTCGACCGGCGAGCGTCTTGGGCTTAGAAAAGACGCCACCGCCGGACGCCTGGAGGGATCTGAAATCATGTTGAGCGAGGGGCGCACGTCGCGAACCCACGCGCGGCTGACCTTTGCCGAGGGGGCGGTTTGGATTGAGGATCTGGGGTCGTCCAACGGCACGTTTGTCAACGACACGCAGATTTCGGAGCGCGTCCAGTTAAAGTCGGGGGATCGTCTGCGTTTTGACATCGAGGCGTTCGAGGTCTCGCTGATGCCCGACGTTCCTGCGACCGGCGACGCGCATCCTGTTGTGGCCCAGCCGATTTTATCGGTGGACGTTCCGATTCCTGCTGCCCCCGTGCCGCCCAGACCCGCCGCAGCGCCGCTGCCCTCGACGATTGTGGCACGGGTTGTGCTGCCGGTTGAGGCGCCGGTGGTGGTGCCGGTTCCGGAGCCGGCCCCGGCAGCCGTCGCACCTTCACAAGACGGAGCCAAACAGAAGAGGCCGGGGGCCTGGGCTCATAGCCTGACAGGACAGCAATCCGTGGCCACGATGGCCAAGTCGACAAAATTTCTGGCGCCCTCGGAAATCAAACAGATGATGGCCATTGTGGAGGCGCCCCGGGGGCCGGCGCCCGATATGGACGCGCCCTATTTGCAGGTCGTGTCGGGCAGCCGCGCCTCCATGAACCTGCCGCTGCGTGCCGGGCCAGCCAACGTCACCGAATGGTCCATCGGATCTGATTCAGAACGTGACGTGGTCTTGCCGGACGATGGCGTATCAGCGTTCCATGCCCGCATCAGCAACGAGGGGAAGCGCTGGAAAGTGGTTGATCAGATGTCGGCCAATGGCACCTTCATCAACGGCAAACGCAGCAGTGTGGGCTATGTCGCCAGCGGCGATCGGCTTTTGTTTGGTCCGGTGGAATGTGTGTTCCGGCCCGAGGGGTCGGCCTCTGCCTCGCGGTCAGACGACGCGATGGAGGCCCGCCCCGCGCGCCGTGCCGCGGGCGGGAAATGGATCTTGGCGGTGGTTGGCATCCTTGCGCTGCTGGGGCTGGCCTACGGAATGATCCGGTAGGGCCCCGCTGCCCCAAATGTCGAACGCGTACCCGAAATGACCAAATATCACATTGCCATCGTCGGGGCGGGGCCTGCGGGTTTGAGCGCCGCGGCCCGCGCGGCCGAACGGGATCGTCTTGCGGGCAGATCCCAGCCAACGTATGTGTTGCTTGAAGGATCGGCAGCGCCCGCGCAGACGATTAGGCGCTACCAAAAAGGCAAACACGTTATGTCCGAACCAGGATACCTGGATCTTCGTAGCGACCTTGCCTTTCTGGCGGGCACGCGCGAGCAGGTCTTGGCGGCCTGGACGGAGGATTTGGTTCGGCTGGGCGTGAACATCCGCTACGGCACCGAGGTTCGAAAAATAAACGGTGCCAAGGGGGCCTTCGACATCAGGTTGGGCAGTGGTGAGTCCTTGGAGGCCGAGCACATCGTGCTGGCGATCGGCCTCGAAGGCAACCCGCGCAAGCTGGGGGCGTCGGGCGAGGATCTGCCCCGGGTGCAGTACCAGTTAGATGATCCCAAAGAGTTCCGGGACGAAGTCATCCTGGTGGTGGGCGCGGGCGATTCTGCCATTGAAAACGCGCTTGGCCTGGCCGAACAGAACGATGTCATCATCATCAACCGGGGCCAGGAGTTCAGCCGCGCCAAAGATGCGAACCTGAATGCGGTCGTGACAGCCATCGCCGATCGTCGGCAGAGGGTTAGCTGCCACTACGAGGCCGTGATCAAGAGTGTGACCGAAGGGCCCGACCAGATGTTGACCGTCGTGCTGCAACAGCCGACCGGGAACCAGACCATACAATGCAACCGCATCATCGCGCGGCTGGGTGGGATTCCACCGCGCAAGTTTGTTGAATCCATAGGCGTCACGTTCCCCAGCGATCGCGGCGACGCGATTCCCGAACTGTCACGCCAGTACGAAACCAACGTCGCGGGGGTCTACGTCTTAGGATCCCTGGCCGGATATCCGTTGATCAAACAGGCCATGAACCAGGGTTATGACGTTGTGGAATTCATCCACAAAAGCGACATTAAACCCGCAGATCATTCTTTGTTGGCGTGGCAGTTTCATGGCCTACCCTATCAACGCGACCCGGATGAAGTGCTGGATCGTTTCCGGGCGCTGGTCCCGATGTTCCAGCTACTTAATCCTTTGGTCTTCCGGGAATTGGTTATCGATAGCGATGTCATCATCGCGTACCCAGAAGGCCGGGAATTCCGCGAAGCTGACAGTAAAATGCGGGATCTACGCAAGGGATTGCAAAACCGGCGATCGGTTCCCCGTGTCACGCGCGTGATTCATGAAGGCCAGGCCATTTATCAGCCTGGCGAATTCGGCACCTCGTTTTTTACGATCGTCCAAGGTGAAGTCATTCTTGAGACCGAAGGCGAACACGCCGCGCGCACGACGCTGGGTCGTGGTGAGTTTTTCGGTGAGATGAGCCTTTTGTCCGGGCGGCCCCGACTTGAACGGGCCATAGCGGGTGCGGGGTGCGTCTTGGTCGAGACCCCGAGGCGTACGATGGTCAAGCTGATGAATTCCAATGATGAGCTTCGCAGCGGCATCGATTGGATCTTTGTTGTTCGCGAGCTGCAGCGCAGTTTTGCACCTGAAGCCCCCGTGCGGTCGCTGCGCGAAATCGCCGCCCGGGTGGTGGTCAAACGTTTCAAAGCAGGGGCTGTCATATTTGCGGAGGGCGAATCGGGCGATTGCCTCTATCTGCTTCGTTCCGGGGCGGTCGCGCTTTCGCGACAACGAGGCCCCGCTGACTTCCTGGTCGCGCAGGTCCGATCGGGTCAGATGATAGGTGAAATGGCGTTGATGGGTGACAGGATACGGCGTGAAACGGCCACGGCCTCCGTCGCGGCCGAAGTCCTTGAGATCAAGCTGCGCGAGTTCGTAGAGCTGACCCGCCGCCACGACGCCCAACTGGAACCCTTGCAACAACAAGCCAGCCGTCATGTGGTGGACAACGCGCGCCTTCAGGTTCGGCCAGAGATAGGTTCAGTCGTGAACTTCCTAATGAAAGAAGGTCTAGGCGAGGCGACCAACGTTCTGGTCATCGATGAGGCGTTGTGCATCGGCTGCGACAACTGTGAGAAGGCCTGTGCCGAGACCCACGGGGGCATTTCGCGCCTTGATCGCGAGGCCGGGGCGAGCTACGCGAAGGTGCATATCCCGACCTCTTGTCGGCATTGCGAACAACCTCACTGCATGAAAGATTGTCCACCCAACGCCATCCGCCGCGCTGTCAGTGGCGAGGTCTTCATCAACGACTCGTGTATCGGCTGTGGCAATTGTCAGGCGAACTGCCCCTACGATGTGATTCGCATGGAATATGAAGCCCCCAAGAAGCCGGGCCTTCTATCATGGTTACTTTTAGGCCGGGGCAGTGGTCCCGGTGAAGATCCGAACCAGAAACCAACGGACGTGGCCAAGGCCAAGGGAAAAAAGGCGGTCAAGTGCGACGCGTGTCTGGGGCAGAAGGGCGGGGCGGCCTGCGTTCGTGCGTGTCCCACCGGGGCTGCCATGCGCATCCACCCTGATCAGATCGTCGACCTGGTTGTGGGGCGCAACCGGTGATTCACACCAATGTCCTGCGTTTTCGCAGGGGCAGGTATTTCTGGTGGTCGCTGGTGCTTGTGGCGGCTTCCTCCATTCTTTATGGCAGCCAGCGCGGTGTGCGGCCTCCCAGCGGTGACACCTGGCAGGGCTACGTTCTTGGCACCACTGGGGTCCTTTTGATCTTGTGGCTGTCGATGCTGGCGGTTCGCAAACGAAAATATTCATCGACCGTCGGCACACTGCAGGGCTGGACATCGGCGCATATCTATCTGGGCACGGCGCTGATGGTCGTCGCCACCTTGCACTCTGCGTTTCAGTTTGCCTTCAATGTGCACACCCTGGCCTATGTGCTGATGTGCCTGGTCATTGGCAGCGGCCTTTTTGGCCTGTATGTGTATCTTGACGTTCCCACGCTGCTTGCAGAAAACCGCCAGGGGGCCAGTCGTGCTCTGTTGTTTTCTGAACTTTTCGATCTTGGAAAACAGATCCGATCGGTCGCCGAACGATGCCTCCCTGCGGTTCAGTCCGCGGTCGACAGCAGCATCGAACGCACCACAATCGGCGGGGGCGCGTGGGCACAGCTATGGAGTCGGGACCATTCGTGTTTTGTTCGTCCCGACAAGGCGGATTTGTCCCCCGTCCTTGCGACCAACCGCGACCAGCAGGCGGTTGTTGATTTTGTCGCGGCCCGAATACCCCGTGCCGATCGAAGCGAAGAGACCGCGCGGCTTCAGCAGCTTTTGTTGCTGCTGTGTCGGCGACAGGTCGTCTTGCGTCGGCTTCGCAGCGACATACGGTTGCAGGGATGGCTGAAGGTTTGGCTGTATTTTCATGTGCGTGTGACCGCGGCGCTGTTTGTGGCCCTGACCCTGCATATCGTTGTCACGTTTCTCTATCGGTAGTCTATGGACATCCTTCTGCGAGAACTTCGTGACGGCCAAGGTGGCATCACCACGTCTCGTGATACCGAATTGGCAGCCAAGGACGTGTCGATAGGCTGCGCCTCCGATCAACAGATTCAGCTTCTTGGTAAGGCGGTAGGGCCCCGCCATGCAGTGATTCACGGGGGCCGCCAACCGTCCTTGGCTTGTCTTGGGGCATGGCGCGCCGTCGTCAATGAAAAAATGGTTCGATCGTCGCGTCTTGATCTTGGCGACCGGATCGAAATTGGTGGTCATCAGTTGACCATTTTTGCGCCGCCCCCCGGTTTCGACCTCGCCATCGAAATACGGCCCAATTCCAGGATCAGCAGCAGCGATTTTGAGTCGGCTTTCCAGACCGATCTTCAGCAGACCTGGATTGGCAAACGCCGCGTGGCCTGGCTGCTGATGGCGGTCATTGTTGCGTTCGGATTTGTGATCCCCTTTTTGGCGGTCAGACCCCAACGGGGCGGCCTTGCCGTCGCGACATTGGGCAGGGTCCAACACCCGGCAAGTGCGCTGTGGTCATCGGGCCCCCTGGCCCCCGGCCACCAGCAGCTTATCGGCCAGCGCTGCGCGCAGTGCCATCAGACCTTGTTCAGCCCGGTTCCAGACGGGGCCTGCCAGTCCTGTCACAAGACCAGTTTTGATCATGTCCAAGGATCGCAACTGGCGAAAACGTCCCTTGGCCCCACGGGGCGCTGTGCCTCGTGTCACCGTGAACATGAGGAGCAAAGTGGGTTCTTGGTGGATCGCTCCGACCGGAACTGCGTGGCATGCCATGCCCATCCAGAAGCGACGTTCGGGTCGCTGAAGGTTCAGGCGGTCAGCGGATTCGGCGCCGGTCGGCACCCACCATTTGGCGCCAACCCACTACCGCAGCAGGCTGCCGCCGATCGATCGGGTCTGAAATTCTCCCACACCCTGCACCTTGATGGTGTCCGGGTGCGGAAAAACGATCGGAACCTTCTTGCCTGTGGTGACTGTCACAAACCGTCGGCTGATGGCCAGCATTTCGATCTTCCGACGATGGCTGCCAACTGTGTGGGCTGCCACGAATTGGCCTTCGATCCGGACGCCCCTGATCGTCAGTTGCCGCACGGCAAGCCAAAGGACGTTGTGCGCATGTTGCAAGACTATTTCGTGCACAAATTAAGCGATCCGAACGGCGCCCAGGGAAAACCCCGGGAACAGCGACGGTTGCCGGGTCACGAAGACGATGATAGCGAAAATTGCAAAGGGTCGCCGTTCGTCTGTGGCATGCAGATGGCAGCCAAGGAGGTGCAGATCGAATTTGAACGACGGGGTTGCATTAGCTGCCATCAAGTTAAGGACACCCGGGACAAAGATCTGGCGAACCGATTTGCGGTCGAACCGATTCATCTGGCGCACGATTCTTTTCCTGCGGCACGATTTCCCCACCGCACGCACCTTGTCCAAAATGGGGTCGGCGGCGATGCAGCGTGTTTGTCTTGTCATGCTGCGGACAACGCGCAGTCCGGCGATCTGCGCCTTCCCGAATTGCCAACCTGCGAAAAATGTCATACCGACACGCCATCACGCGACCGTACGCGCTTGCAATGCGTGAACTGTCACAGCTACCATCCTCACCTTTGACCCCCATGGATTGTCGCGCCCACGGTCTTCGTCTGTTTCTGGCCTTCATGGGGGCCGTGGGGGCCTGTTCAGGCGGGGCCCCCGTTGATGACGTGATGGGCAGTGATCCAACGGCCGCATGTAGTGGCCTTTGCGCGGAATCCGGTTCGACACTAGGTCTCCCCGATCTGCAGAAAATCTTGGCGCAGGGAATCGCAGAGGCCGTCGCGCGTGGGGTGAATGCAACGCTGGCAGTGGTCGACAGGGTGGGGCATGTGTTGGCCGTTTACCGAATGGGTGATAAGCAAAATCGGTCCGTCACGATTGCTAGTGAGATCGACAAGAACGGCCAGATCGTCATAGCCGGCGGCCTTGAAGGGCTTCGTTTTCCCGTGGACGCCGCGCGGGTCAACATCGACGATCAGGCGGCCATCGCAAAGGCCATCACGGGGGCGTACCTGTCATCCGAAGGCAATGCGTTTTCCACCCGAACCGCCGCCCAGATCGTTCAGAACCATTTTAACGTCCAAGAAAAACAGTCTGCCTCTGGTCCCCTTTTTGGCGTGCAGATCTCTCAGCTTGCGTGTTCGGACGTCATGGGTTCGTCAACCGCGGCCTCTTTCGGTGTGGGGCCCCAGCGGTCACCCCTTGGCCTCTCTGCCGATCCAGGGGGATTCCCCCTTTATAAAAATGGAACCCTGGTAGGTGGTGTTGGCGTCATGGCCGATGGCGTTTATGGTGTGGCCCGCAGCGTCCTAAATGGGGACACCGACATCGACGAGTCGATAGCCTATGCGGCCACGTATGGCTTCGCGGCCCCCATCGACCGGCGCGCCGATCGCATCACAGCGGATGGCAAGACCCTGCGGTTTTCGAACAGCGGTTTTTCGTCTCTGCGTACGAAACCGGCAGACGCCGCGGGTTTCAGCAGCGTTTCAGCGTCTGTGGGCAGTCTTACCCCGGTGACGGGATACTTCGACGGCACCCCGCGGGCCGGGACAGTTTATGGGCAAACCAGTTCGGGTATCCGCGCGGATCGTGAAGGGATGTTCAGCGGCGCGGACGCTTTTGTGTTGGTGGACGCGAGTGACGTACCCCGATTTGTGCCTCGATCGGGCACAGACGCTGCGCGTATCGGGACCGCCGCGCTTGCGCAATCCGAAGTTGTGGCCTTGTTGCGTTCTGCCCTGATGGTAGCGAATCGGACGCGGGCCCAGATTCGTCGTCCACCAGGAGCACAGGCGCGTGTCACCATCGCGTTAAGCGACACCGAGGGGGCGATTCTGGGTATCGTGCAAACGCGTGATGCGCCGGTGTTCGGTGTCGACGTGGCCCTGCAGAAGGCAAGATCAGCGGCGTTTTTCTCGTCAGAGCGTGCTGGCGCCTTTTTGACTTCCTTGCCCGAAGCCAAATACCTTCGGACCTCGGACAAAGATCTACAGGTGTCCCGTTCGATTGCGATAGGTGACTATCTAGCCAGCGCAAGGGACAGTCTGGGGGACCAAGCCGCGTTCAGCGATGGTCGTATTGCGTATTCGGCTCGTGCTATCGGTAACCTATCCCGTCCGTTTTTTCCCGACGGGATTGATGGGGCCCTACAAGGCGTGTTCAGCAAACCGGCCGGACAATGGAGCGTCCTATCAACCGGCTTGCAACTGGACCTGTCGATTAACGCCATATTTCAGCACATTTTTTTCGTTGCAGGCGCAACGATGGACGATGTGACACCCGGTTGCACGGGCGTGGACCTGTCGGTAAATCCCATAAAATTTTCCGCGGGTGACAAGGGCCTACGCCTAGGCAACGGGCTGCAGATTTTTCCCGGGGGGGTGCCCATTTACCGGGCCTCCGTGTTGGTTGGGGCTGTCGGTGTGTCAGGCGACGGCGTTGATCAGGACGATATGATCGCCTTTTTGGGGGTGCACGAGGCCAGCAAGACCTTAGGCGGCTCCATTGCCAATGCCCCGGTGGATAAGCGCGCAGATGTGGCTATGCCCCGGGGGGTGCGCCTACGTTATGTGCAATGCCCACAGTCACCCTTTCGCGACAACAATGATCAACGCCCATGTGCAGACAAATAGCGCTGCCACGGGGTTCAATTTTTTGGGCCTGTCTTGTGACCACATCGCTGGTTGCGGCGCCTGCCGCCGCTGATCCTTGTTATCAGGACCGCAACGGACGGATCGTCACAAGACGACTGCCTGACTCGATCGAGATTCCGTGTCCAGGGGCTGCTTCGCCCCAACAACCGTTACCAGGCGCGCCGGCTTCAGCCACGCCCGCCGTCGATGGTTCGCCTGAAAAAATATCGCGTATCCCGCGGCCCCTATTGACCGACTACGTGGACGCCATTCCGGTGCCCGATCGCTGGCGAATCGTTGAGACTCTCGGGGTGAAGGAACGATGGTGGGATCCGTATAACCGCAACGTTCTCAAAGGGGACAGGCCGGTTCACGGGGACTGGTTCTTCAATCTGGGTCTCGTCTCGGATACCGTTCTCGAGGCGCGCGCCGTTCCGACGCCGGTCGGCGGTAGCACGACGGGGCATTCAAGGGCGGTTGATACCTTCGGAGGCACCAACCAGGCGGCGTTGATACAGAACTTGGCCGCCGAATTTGTCTCCTACAAGGGCGACACGGTCTTTCGACCGCCCGATTTCGAGTTCCGCTTTACACCGGTACTGAACTACACCGGGGTCAGGTTGGCCGAAATCGGAGGCGTGAACGCCGACCCGCGTGCGGGGGCCACGCGACACGATGCCTTCATCGGGGTGCAGGCGGCCTTCGTGGATCTGCATCTGCGCAATGTTTCCGAACACTATGACTTCGACAGCATCCGGCTGGGGATTCAGCCGTTTTCGGCAGATTTTCGTGGCTTTCTTTTTCAGGACAATCAGTTTGGCGCGCGTCTGTTCGGTACGCGGGACAACAATGTCATTCAGTACAATCTGGCCTGGTTCCGCCGCCTGGAAAAAGATACGAACAGTGGCCTGAACGATTTGCTGGTCTTGCCCCGGCACGACGACATCGTGGTCGCCAACCTTTACTGGCAAGATCTGCCACTGTCGGGTTTTACGTCACAGGCAACCATCGTCTACAACCGCAACCGCGAGGGCGCCCAGGGTGATGGACACTATGACAAAAACGGCTTCATTCAACGGCCGGCTTCCCTTGGTCGACAAATCCTGCGGGACTACGACGTCGTCTATCTGGGGTACAGCGGCGACGGCCATTTCGATCGGCTGAACCTTAGCACTTCGGTTTACTATGCCACGGGCCGGGAGACAGAGGGGACCTTCGTGCCGGGCCAGACCCGCATCAGCGCGTTTTTTGCTGCGGCTGAAGCGTCGATGGATTTTGATTGGGTGCGCCTGCGGGCCTCGGGTCTTTATGGCAGTGGAGATGACGATCCTTTTGATGATCGGGCGACCGGGTTCGATGCCATTTTTGAAAATCCGCTCTTCGCGGGCGCCGACAGCAGCTATTGGATCCGCCAGGCTGTGCCCCTGGTCGGCGGCGGGCGCGTGGGCTTGTCGGGTCGCAATGGTGTTTTAGCCAGCCTGCGTTCCTCCAAGGACGAAGGCCAGTCAAACTTTAGCAATCCCGGAATCATTCTTGCGGGACTGGGGCTTGATCTGGATCTCTTGCCCACCCTGCGGCTCAGCACAAACGCCAATACGCTTTACTTCGACAAAACAGCGGTGCTGGAGGTCTTGCGAAGTCAGGGGCATATTCCTAAACACATCGGATATGACCTGTCCGCCGCGCTGACCTGGCGGCCTTTGTTGTCACAGAATCTTGTGTTGCGCGCGTCCCAAGGAACGTTGGTGGGTGGTGCAGGGTGGGCGGCGCTCTATCCCGAAAAATTCCCCTACTATTTTCTTTTGAATGCCGTCGTCGTCTACTGAGAGTGCCTATGCAGCCACGGACTTGCCAGCATCTTTTTCGTCTCATCCTGATGGTCATGGGCCTGGCCAACCCTGTTCGGGCTTTCGCGGGGACGTCCTACGTCACGGCGCCTCCGGCCCCGACCAGCCAGACGGATGAAAGCGTCCGACAAAAAAGTGCCGGCTGTGTGTCCTGCCATGTGGCCAGTGACGCCAAGACCATGCACCTGAATCCCGCTGTGAAGCTGGGATGTACCGACTGCCACGGTGGAAACAGTTCGTTTTTTGTGCAGCCAGGCGCGACCCGAGATTCGCAGACCTACCGCGCGACTTTGGATGTTGCCCATGTCAGGCCGCGGGATCTTCACGCGTGGAACTATCCGTCCAGTGCCAATCCGGTGCGGACGTACACCCTTATCAACCGGGAAAGCCCCGAATTTATTCGGTTCATCAATCCATCTGACAACCGAGTCGCCCGCGAGGCCTGTGGGGCCTGCCATGCTGAACTGGTCGAGTCGTCCTTGCGCAGTCTGCATACGACCGGGGCGATGTTCTGGGGGGCCGCCGCGTACAACAACGGTATTCTGGATGCCAAACGCTCGTTCTTGGGCGAATCGTATGACCGCAACGGCGGTGCCACCATTTTGATCGGCCCCCGGCTGCCAGCAGGTCTTGAGGCCGATGCCGCAGCGGCCAGCATTCTGCCGCGAATTTTTCCCCTGCCAGCCTGGGAAACCGTCAAACCGGGGGACATCTTCCGCGTCTTCGAAAGCGGGGGAAGGAATATCGGCACCCTGTTTCCCGAGACGGGACTGCCGAACAGCCTTGGGATCTTGCAACGTATCGAGGAGCCGGGGCGTCCCGAGTTCCACCAGTCGAACCGCGGTCCTGGGACGGGGGCGCGCATAGCGGTGCCCCTGCTGAACATGACGAAGACCCGTTTGAATGATCCGTTAAGCTGGTTCATCGGCACCAATGATCAGCCGGGTGACTATCGTCATTCGGGGTGTGCGTCCTGCCACGTCGTCTATGCCAACGATCGGGATCCCAGACATTCGGGTCCTTATGCGGCCTTCGGTCATGACGGCACCACGCAAACAGCAGATCCGACCGTACCGAAAAACGAATCTGGACATCCTGTGAGGCATGTGTTCACGCGGGCCGTACCGACCAGCCAGTGCATGGTCTGCCACATGCACCAGCCGAATATGTTTGTGAACAGTTTTCTTGGCTACACCATGTGGGACTACGAATCGGACGCCCCCAATATGTGGCCGCGTGTTCAACAGTTTCCTTCTGCCGCGAAGACACGGGCGGTTCTGGACCGCAACCCTGAAGGTGCGGGCCCGCGTGGAAACTGGGCCGACGTTGATTTCGTGAAGAAGGTCTGGGATCTGAACCCGACGATGAAGGACACCCAGTTCGCCGACTATCACGGACACGGTTGGAACTTTCGCGCGGTTCACAAACGCGACCGCAAGGGCAACCTGCTGGACGCGGACGGCAAGATGGTTGACGACAACGATCCGAAAAAATTTACGAAGGCCGTGCATCTGTCGTCGATTCACGTCGATGTGGGCATGCAATGCGTGGACTGCCATTTTTCGCAGGACAATCATGGCAGTGGTCATATCCATGGCGAAGTGGCCGCCGCGGTCGAGGTCGATTGCAAGGACTGCCATGGGAATACGCAGACCTATCCCGCCCTGCGCACGTCGGGTCCCGCGGCGCTGGGCGGCGGCGTGGACATGTCGCTGATGCGTACCCCAGATGGACGTCGCCGCTTCGAATGGATTGATAAGGCCCTGTACCAAAGATCCATGGTGGACCCGGCGCGCGAATGGAAGGTCAGCCTGGTCAAGAACTCCGTGGATCCAACCCACGCGGAATATAACGAAAAGGCGGCGCGTGCGAAGCTGATGGGCACCAACACCACGACGTTGGCCTGGGGTCAGAACGCTGCTGCCAACGGACGGGCGCACAGCGATGATAAGGTTGAATGTTACACCTGCCACACGTCCTGGACCCCAAGCTGCGGCGGGTGTCACCTGCCCATTGAAGCCAACGCGAAAACTGAAAGGCACCACTACGACGGGGGCGAAACGCGGAATTTCGCTACCTACAACCCGCAGGTCGCCCGCGACGATATGTTCCTGCTGGGGAAAAGAGAATCTGCTGCCGGTGGCAAAACCGCGCCCTTGCGTTCCAGTTCGGCGCTGGTGCTGTCATCGACCAACGCGAACCGCGAACATATCTACGTTCAGCAGCCACCTATCGCCGCCAGTGGTTTTAGTTCGCAGGCCTTCAACCCCCACTACCCGCACACCGAACGCAAGACAGAAACCAAAACCTGCACGGACTGTCACCTTTCCAACCAAAACGACAACAACGCCATCATGGCGCAGTTGTTGGGGCAAGGAACGAACTTCATCAATTTTGTTGGCTACAACGCCTACGTCGGCGGCGACGGCGAGGTCAGCGCCGTGACGGTGACGGAATGGGAGGAACCCCAGGCCGTTATTGGAAGTTACCTACACAAATATGCCTATCCGAAGTATTTCGACACGCATGAACAAAAGGGCCAGAAGTTGCAGCACGCCGCAAGCCACACGAGCGGCAGCGTGGGTTGCCTGCAACTGCGCGGCGAATACCTATATGTTGCCGAAGGTACCCGGGGGCTGCGTGTCTATGACGTCGCGGGCGTGGCGAATAAGGGCATTTCGCAGCGGATAATTTCCGCACCTTCTAGTGGCCTTGGGCATGACACACGAATCGCCAGCGGCAACGCGACCTGTGTGGCGCTTCCAACCAACCAATCCATTGCGCCTGAACGCAACAGGGGCGACAAGATGCGCGTGGACAACCAAGAACAACCGTTTGCACCGATGTACAACTATGCGTACATCAGTGATGCGGTCGAAGGGTTGATTCTGACGGACGTGAACACGCTGGCCGATGGAGATCCGCGAAACAATTTTCTGAAACGAACGCTGACCTGGAATCCGGGGGGCGTGCTTGACGGTGCCCGGCATATCAGCATCGGGGGAAACTATCTTTATATCGCGGCACGCAGCGGGCTGGTCGTCGTCAGCGTGGCCGATCCCAAACAGCCGGCCCTTGTCGCCACCATCCCGCTGCGCGACGTTCGATCATCCGCGTTGCAATTTCGCTATCTGTTTGTGACTGACGCCGATGGGCTCAAGTCATTTGACGTCACTGATCCACGACGTCCGCGTCTGGCCCAGGGCAACGTGATTCCGTTACAGGACGCTTATCGTGTTTTTGTCGCCCGCACCTACGCATACGTTGCGGGGGGAAAGGAAGGCCTGGTCATCGTTGACGTCGAACGGCCCGATGCCATGAAGGTCTATTCGCGGTTCACGGCTGACGGCCAGATACAGGATGTTCGTGACGTGGTGATCGGCACCACGAACGCGTCGCTGTTTGCGTATGTCGCGGATGGTGCCGGGGGGCTAAAGGTCATCCAGCTTACGTCGCCCGCATCGCAGCCCAAATTTTATGGATTCAGTCCCGATCCCAAACCCCAGCTTATCGCACGCTATCAGACCGGGAAACCCGCGCTCAGCCTGTCGCGGGGCTTAGAACGCGACCGGGCGGTCGATGAAACGGGGGGACAGATCGCGGTTTTTGGCCGCCGGGGCTCGCGCCCGTTTAACCTTGAGGAAATGCGACGCATGTATCTTGATGCTTCGGGCAAGCCCTGGGTTGTCAGCGATTCTGTAGGCGCCAAATGAGACCCGTCGCTGCGTTGATTCTGTTCCTGGCCGCCACAGCCCCCCCTTTGGCATTTGCCCAGCAAGGGGACATCGAGCGGTACAAACACCTCGGGGCGGCTTCCTGTGCGTCCAGCGTCTGCCACGGCAAAATTGCACCGCAGCCGGGCCGCAACGTTGGTTTAAACGAATATGGGATCTGGGTTAAGGAGGATGTTCACTCCCGCGCCTACCACGCGCTGGAATCGGCGCTGTCTAAGCGTATCGCGACGAACATGGGCATTGGGAAGCCGACGACCGAGAAAATCTGCCTCGACTGCCACGCCGACAATGTTCCCAAGGGGCGCCGGGGCCCGAAGTTTCAACTAAGTGACGGGGTTAGCTGCGAGGGCTGTCACGGTGGATCCGAAAAATGGATCGAATCGCATGCCGTGGCGTCGCGCACGCATCGGGACAACGTCGCCGACGGCATGTACCAAAGCGAATTGCCTGTGCAGCGCGCGCAACTGTGCCTGTCATGCCACCTGGGCACAAAGGACAAATTCGCCACCCACCTGATGATGGCGGCGGGGCATCCCCGTTTGGCCTTCGAACTTGAGGCCTATACCACTAACGAACCGGCCCACTTCACCGTCGACGCCGATTACAAACAGCGCAAGGGCACCATTGCTGGCATGAATCTGTGGCTGACGGGCCAAATCGAAAGCGCCAGGGCCCTGCTGACATTACAGCGCAGCGATCTACTTCACCCTTCCGCGATGGTCCCGGAATTTTCTCTTTTCGATTGCCATAGTTGTCACCACCCAATGGATCGGCAGCGCGGGACAAGGCCACCTGCCACGACGGCCGTGAAACCCGGCACCTTGCGGTTGCAGACGCAGAACTTGGTCGTGATCGGGGTTGCCCTTGAAAAATTGGAACCACAAGCGCAAGCCGACGCGGCCAGGCTGACAAATGCTGTCGTCAATGCGGGGCAGCGGGACGTGGCGGCTGTCAGCGCTGCGGCGGGCGCGGCCATAGATTGGCTTAAGGGCCGCGAGGCCTTGGCCCGCCGCCAGTTTTCCCGCGCTGACGTTCTGGAGGTCCGCAAATTGTTGCTTCGCCACGCCGCCACTGATCAGGTTGTTGACTACGCGGTTGCTGAACAAATTGTGCTGGGGGTAGAAAGCCTTAGCCATTCCGTGGGCGATTACAGGACGAAAAAGGCCCTGCTGGACAAGCTGTACGCGGTTGTCAAGGATGGCACCACCTTCAGCCCGTCGCACTTTGCCTCCGCCGCGAAGGCAGCCCTGGCCGGTTTTTGATAGTGGAAATTCCTATCCGGCCCGTGTGATGGCACAGTTGTTGGTGACATGAACAAGATCCGCGTCATCATCCTTTTCGGCGGGCGATCGGCCGAACACGAGGTTTCTTTGTTGTCTGCGCGCAACATCTTCCTGGCTTTAGACCGAAACCGATTTGATGCGTTGCTGGTGGGCATTGATAAACAAGGTCGTTGGCGGGTTGAACCCGAAGCCACCTTGTTAAACGCCAAGGGTGATCCCCGGGATCTTCGCCTTTCCGCTGTCGGCGCTGAAGTGTCGGTCCCCGTGCGTCCGACCGCCGGCACCGCTGTAGATGGCGCTGCAATGCTGACCCGTGACGATGTCGTGTTTCCAGTCCTTCATGGAACCTATGGCGAAGACGGCACCGCCCAAGGGTTGTTCGAATTGGCCGACGTTGCGTATGTAGGGGCGGGCACCCTGGGGTCGGCCATCGGCATGGACAAAGACGTCAGCAAACGACTCCTGGCCCAGGCGGGCCTTCCGGTTGTGCCGTGGCAGACGATCAGCGCGGTTGCGTTCGCGCGCGATCCGGTGGCCGTTCATGCCCGGGTCGCGCCCTTAGGTTATCCCCTGTTTGTAAAACCTGCCAACGCCGGATCTTCGGTCGGGGTGACCCGGGTTTCGACGCCCGCGGATCTCGATGGGGCCCTGCGTACAGCCTTTGCGTTCGACCAAAAAGCCTTGGTCGAAACCGCCATAGACGCCCGTGAGGTGGAATGTGCGGTGCTGGGCAATGACGACCCCCAGGCGTCTCTGCCGGGCGAAATCATCATCAAACACCGGGATGGTTTTTATTCCTACGACGCCAAATACGTCGATCCCGATGGCGCGGATTTTCGCATTCCCGCCGACATCCCCGCTGCCACGTCCGCCCGTTTGCAGGACCTGGCCGTCGACACCTTCCGCGCCCTGGAACTGTCGGGCATGGCCCGCGTCGATTTCTTCATCGACCGCGCATCCGGTGCCGTCTACATCAACGAAGTCAACACCATCCCGGGCTTTACCGCTATTTCGATGTATCCGAAGATGTGGGAGGCCTCGGGCGTGCCTGCCCAGATCCTGGTGTCCCGCCTCATCGATCTGGCCATCGAACGCCGACGCGCCCGGCGTGCGTTGAAGACCACGGTCTAGGACCTAGGGCCTTCACCTTCCCTGCGTACCGCGGTGGCAACTTCCTTGTTGACGCTGCAACAGCGATCCGATGCTCGATGTGGATCAATTGCGGCAATCGGTGAAGGAATATAAGGGGGACGGGATGCACGGATCCGGACCGCCTCCGTCTGCGAAAGAAGTTCAATCTTAGGACTGACGACATCCCTGTACGGCCTTGCCCACACCTTGGAACGGGGGCGGTAGGGGATTCGAGCGCGGCTTCGTCGACATCCATGCCATTCGGGAGGGGGCACCCATGGCAGAAGCGAAATTTGACCGTCGGGCGTGGATTTCCTGTAAACGGGTATTTAAGTCAGCATCGTTCGAACGGAGGAATCCATGCGCCGAAGCAGCTTGGTCGTCACATTGATCTTGGTCGCCTGCAGCAGCGAAGCGAAAAAAAAACCTATGATGGACGGGGCTGCGACTGGTGGCACGGCCATGGCCGACGCTGCCGGTCGCGAGGGCGCAGGTGGAAGCAGCGTCGATGCGGCGGCCCCAGGCGCGGCAGCCCGCGACGTGGCCACGCCGGATCCGGCGCGCGACATGGGCGCCGTGGGGGCAACGTCGGGCCCCGAGGCCATCGTACGCAGCGATGCGATGCTGCCGGGCAATAGCCCTTTTGTCTACATCGCTTCGGCGAACGAGATCCGCATCTACCAATTGAACCTGATGAATGGGATGTTGGTCGGCCGCGACGCGGTGCCGGTCATGGGGCCCCCGGGCACCTCCATCGCGGGCTACATGACCTGGGATTCGAAGAAGACCTTCATGTACGCGGCGCACCGGATCCCGAACCCGGAAACGCCGATTCCCGACGGCGGTGTGGCGCGGATCGCGGCCGTTTCGGCTTACGCGATCAACAAAACAACGGGGGGGCTGACCAAAGTGGGTATGAGCGTCCCGGTGCCCAACGTGGACGGCGCGACCCACATCGCCATCCATGCCGACAAATATCTGTATGTGGCCAACTATTCTGGCAACTCTGTCAGCGCCTTTGGCATCGGCGCGGACGGCAGCGTTGCAGGCCTTATCGAAAACAAGACCATGCTGTCCACGGGCATGCCCTACCGGATGGCCCATCAGGCGGTGGTCACGGGCAACTTCTTGCTTGTCCCGTGCCTGGGGCTCAACGCGGTGGCACAGTTCGTGATCGATCCGATGACTGGCAAGCTCAGCGACAACATGCCTGCGACTGTGATGGTGCCTTCTTTGCCGCTGCCTCCGCCGGACGCGGGGCCTGCCGACCCAGGCGCGGGCCCGCGGCACCTGGCGTTCAGCGCCGACAAGAAGTTCGCCTACGTGCTTAACGAGCTGCAAGGATCGATCGCAGTGTTTAACTTCGACCCGGCGAAGGGCACCCTTGGCACCGTTGTCGAAACGGTTCTGTCCGGTGCGCCGGGCGGTCCCCGCGAGATCCAGGCCGCACACCCCGAGGTCAGCAAGAACAACATTTTGTATGTCTCGAACCGCAGCACGCGCAGCATTGGGGTGTTCAAGATCGATGCGGTTTCGGGAAAATTGAACCTCGTGGAACACGAGACGGCCGAAGGTGGAATTACGTTCCCGCGCGACTTCACGATCGATCCGACGGGCAAATTCCTCATCGTTGCCAACGAACGGCCTGTCCCCGGAAACCTCGCCAACATCCTCGAAATTAGCCCCATGGACGGCTCCCTCACACTGCGGCAGACGATTGACATCGGGACCGGTTCGCAATTTGCGGGCGCCCTGCAACTGCCGTAGCGCCATGAAATAAAATTTTGTCTGGCGGATCCGATACCAGAGGCCGCCTGCGGCACGCTGGGGATTTTTAGACCCGACAAACGACCACTTGTCTCTGTCACCTGGGCGGGCCTGTCCCTGCTTTTCTCTCGGGGCTGTCCCTTCACGTCTGGGCGCCACTTCGTATGCTGGGCACATGTCGCGCATTCCCTATGTCAGCGTTCACCTCATCGCTTCTGCGCCGGGGCGCAATGTTTCCGCGCGGGACATCGTTGATCAGTTTGCCGCCGAGATTCGTGCAGGGCGTTTGCCTACGGGCTGCCGCGTTCCCCCGGTCCGCGCCTTAGAACGGCAGTTGGGGATATCGAAGAACACCGTGCAAGCTGCTTACGACGAGCTGGTGGCGCGTGGTCTGTTGAGAAGCAGTGATCGAGAAGGCGTGTTCGTGGCAGCTCCGGCCGAGCCGGTCGAACCAGCCCGGGCCTTGGCTCGGCCTCCCGCGCCCCGGCTGCACCCAGTGTCAGCGCTGTTTTTCGATGCGCCGCCCCGGGATGTGATCAGGCTGAGCAGCGTGTTCATCGACCCCACGTTGTTGCCCCGCGAGCAGCTCGCCGAGTGTGTGCGATCGGTGTTGCGGCAGCCCGGGCTTGAACCCTTCTACGATTTTCAAGGGTATGGACCGTTGCGCGAGGCCATCGCCGCACGTTTGCGGCTGCGGGGCATGGACGTCCGCGCGGCTCAGGTGGTGACTACCATCGGATCGCAGCAAGCGATCGACATTGTGTCGCGAAGTTTGGAACTCAAGCGGGTAGGGGTCGAGAACCCGGTTTATGGACATGCGCGGGGTTTGTTTGAGCAAAGTGGCATTGCCTGTTTTGGGCTCAAGCTGGACCCCTTCTCTGGCATCGATCTCGAAGAGTGGGACGCCGTCTTAAAGACGCGACGACCGGGATTGGTTTATGCGGTCACCAGTTTTCAGAATCCCACCGGCTATTCGTACAGCACACACCAACTCACGCGGCTGCTCCAGATGGCAGAAACGTACGAGTTCCCGCTGCTGGAAGACGACTGGGGATCTGACATGATGACCGGGACCGAGTACCGGCCGTCCCTGCGCCTTTTGGGCGGTGAGAACGTTCTTTATATTAATTCGTTCACCAAAAAAGTGCTACCCGCGCTCCGGATCGGCTACGTAGTGGCGCCTGAAGCGTTGGTCCCCAATTTGGTTTCGGCGAAGAGGTTGTCCACTCTGGGCAGCCCGCCATTGCTCGAAGCGGCTTTGGCCGAGTTCCTAGAGCGTGGGTATTACGAGACTCACATAGCGCGGCTGCAGACGGAACTGGACCGCCGGTATGAAGCGTGTCTTGCGGCCTTGCGCACTTTGATGCCCGAGCCGGTTCGCTGGACCACACCAGGCGGAGGGCCAACGCTGTGGTTGGATCTGCCCCGACACATCGTCCTGCCGACGTTGAAAATGGCTCTCTTGCGGCGCAAAGTGCTCATCGAAGACGCGAACGTGGCATTTTTCGGCGAGCCACATCTGCACGGGTTTCGCGTGAGTTATGCGCATGCCTCGACTGAACGGGTGCGGGCGGCGCTGGAAATTGTGGCTGAGGAGATTAAGAGGGCAATCTGATGGGATCTGATCCTGCCCGATTGCACGTCGACGACGAGGCGCGACTGGCCCGCCGCAATCCTTGCGGCGCCGAGGATCTGATGCGCAGAATCTGCGCGTTCCGGCCGTCGATGGTATCGCCAGGGTTGGCACGCCCTGTGCTAGTGGAGCCCGCATATGATTTCGTCCATGCAGCGTCAGTGGATCGCGTTCGCGGTGGTTTTCCTGGGGTCCTTTGCGGTTCTCGGCTGGGCAGGAACACGCGTCTACCAGCAGGCCCCGCCCATTCCGGATAGCGTCGTCACGACGGACGGCCAGGTCATCATTGGGCCGGGCGAGATCAGCGCCGGGCAGAACGTCTGGCAGTCGATGGGCGGAATGGAGATGGGATCGATCTGGGGTCACGGCAGTTACGTGGCGCCGGACTGGACCGCAGACTGGCTGCACCGGGAGGCGGTTTTCATCCTCGACGAATGGGCGAACGGCCGCCCGTACGCCAAGCTGGACGTCGCGGAACAGGGTGCGCTGCAGCGTCGACTGGAGGCGTCGATGCGCACGAACCGCTACGACGCGCGTACTGGTGCGGTGACGGTCGATCCCGTGCGTGCGCGCGCTTTCGCAGCGAACGCCGCGCATTACGCCGACGTGTTCTCCCGCGGGCGCGCCGCATACGCCATTCCGGAGGGCGCGCTGCGAGACCCGCAGCGCCTGGCCCGGCTGTCGGCATTCTTATTCTGGTCGGCTTGGGCGGCGACCACGAATCGCCCTGGAGACGTCGTCACCTACACGAGCAACTGGCCGCACGAGCCTCTGGTGGGGAACAGGCCGACCGGCGAGGCGGTCGTGTGGACGGGGGTGAGCATCATCGTCTTGCTCGCCGGCATCGGCGGCATGGCGTTCTGGTATGCGACCCAGAAGCCGGCACTGCCGCCCGACGACATCCCCGCCGACGATCCGCTCCTGGGGTCGCGCACGACGCCGTCCCAGCGAGCGGTCGTGAAGTACTTCTGGACGGTGACCGCGCTGATCCTGGTCCAGGTGATGATGGGCGTGGTGACGGCCCATTACGGGGTGGAGGGCAGCGGCCTTTACGGCATCCCGCTAGATCGGGTGTTGCCATACACGCTGACCCGGACGTGGCACCTGCAGCTTGGGATCTTCTGGATCGCGACCGCATGGCTGGCGACCGGCCTTTACATCGGACCATCGGTGGGGGCCGAGCCGCGGTTCCAGCGCCTCGGCGTCAACGTGCTGTTCGGGGCGCTGCTGATCGTCGTCGCCGGGTCGATGGCTGGTCAGTGGCTGAGCGTGAAACAGCGCCTGTCCGAGCGGTCCTGGTTCTACCTGGGACACAGCGGCTACGAGTACATCGACCTGGGGCGCCTGTGGCAGATCGTGCTGTTGGTGGGCCTCCTGCTGTGGCTGGTCCTGATGGTCCGCGCGATACTGCCAGCGCTGCGTCGCAAGGACGAGCAGCGGCCGATCCTCACGCTGTTTGTCATCTCGTCGATGGCGATCGCCGGGTTCTACGGTGCGGCGCTGGGTTACGGCCGCACGACGAACCTGGCGGTGGCCGAATACTGGCGATGGTGGGTCGTGCACCTGTGGGTCGAGGGGTTCTTCGAGGTGTTCGCCACCGTGGTGATCGCGTTCCTGTTCGCGCGTCTGCGCCTGGTCACCTTGAAGACGGCGGGCAGCGCGACGGTCGTGGCCTCGACGATCTTCCTGTCGGGCGGGATCATCGGGACCCTACACCACCTGTACTACTCGGGGACACCGACAGTGGTGCTGGCTCTGGGGTCGATCTTCAGCGCGCTCGAGGTGGTGCCGCTGCTGTTCGTGGGGTTCGAGGCGTGGCACAACCTGAGGCTGGCGCGTGCGCGGCCGTGGGTGAGGAAGTACCGCTGGCCGATCTACTTCTTCGTCGCGGTGGCTTTCTGGAACCTGGTCGGGGCGGGTTTGTTCGGGTTTATGATCAACCCGCCGATCGCGCTGTATTACATGCAAGGACTGAACACGACCGCCGTGCATGCGCACGCCGCGCTGTTCGGCGTCTACGGCATGCTGGGTATCGGTCTGATGCTCTTCTGCTTTCGCGCCATCCGCCCGAACGAGGTTTGGCGCGAAGGCACCATCAAGTTTGCGTTCTGGGCGATCAACCTTGGGCTGGTCGGGATGATCGCGCTCAGCCTCTTGCCGGTCGGCCTAATGCAGACCTGGGCGTCGGTCGAACATGGGTACTGGTACGCGCGCAGCCCCGAGTTCTTACAGACGCACGTCATGCACGTGCTGCGGTGGATGAGGGTCGTCGGAGACACCACGTTCGCCGCCGGTGTCGTCTCGCTGGTCCTATTCGTCTGCGGGCTAGGAGCGGGGTGGTCTATCCGCCGGAACGAGGCGTGGTCGACCGAAACGGGCGGGCTGGCTCCTGAACCGCCGCGGGTCGCCACGTGATCCAGGGTAGGTGGATCTTGCTGCCGCGCCCCAAGGCGAGGCAATAGACAAAGGCGTTGTTAATGGCAGGTCCGATTTGCGTTCGCGGTATTCGTCAGGCCGCAGAAGGAACTGCCGCTGGGTGCATCTGCGGGTGATCATGTAGGAGCGATTGGGCAGAACCTGGCGAGGAAGGGACATGTTTCCGCGGGTGTCGGCGACGGCGCCGCAACGTTGCGTCGGGGCTGCGTAAAAGTTGAAAAAATCAACTCCGGAGGTGGCACGAGGTATCTGGCGACGAATCCAATCCCTGCGTGTCGCACGCAAGGGTAGAAATCTGAAGCCCGGCGGGGTCGACCGTTGAACGCGTCGAGTACTTCTGAAACCTCGGGTTACATCGCCTGCGCGGGACTGTCCGTTACCCGGAGCAACCCTTCTGGAGGGAAGCCGCATAATGTTGCGACCGAACGACCACCGGTAAGCCGTGTGCGGGAAATCCGCACGCAGGGTTTGAACGGGGGCTTTGCCCTTTCGCCGGTGACATTCACTGAACGAAAGGGCAAAGTCTACCAATGACGCGTTTGATGGTGCCCTAGTGCCCGGAGTTCCCGTTGTCTGACGTCCCGCCGCCATCGCGGCGAATCTGGCGAAATGCGATCACGGCGTTCATCGCCGTTGTTTCTGTCTTTTATGCTCCGATGTTCGTGGGAGGCACGCTGCATTTTCGCGATCTGGCCCAGTGGATTTTTCCTGCCTGGAGTCTTGTCGGCGGGGCGGTTCGCCACGGCGACTGGCCGTTCTGGAATCCCTACGAGGGGCTCGGTTTTTCCACCCTGGCAAACCCACTGTATGGGCTGTTTTATCCACCAAATTTACTGATCCACATTGTCCCGCCCGAGCTCGCGGTGACGTGGCTCCTGTTCCTGCATGCCCTGTGGGGTGGGGCCGGATTCCTCCTCCTGGCACGCCGGCTGGGCGCTCGGCCCGAGGGCGCGGTAATCGCGGGGCTTGCGTGGACTCTTTCGGGATTCATTAGTGCCGAATGGAACGCCGGTCTGCGGGTTGCAGCCAACGCGTGGGTTCCATGGATCGCGCTGGCGTTGATTGGTGTTGCTGGTGCTGCCACGAATGGTCGGCGCGCGACGCTTCGGGCAGCGGCCGTGGCGGCGATTCCAATCGGCCTGGCTTTCTTGCTGGGCGAGGTGTTTATCGCGTTCATCGCTTTCGGCTTTGGTTCGGCGCTGGCGGCATGCACGCTGGCGTTCGGATCGACTAGGCCCACGCGCGCTATCTGGGCTCGTTTTGCCATCGGAACGGTCCTCGGCAGTTGCGCGGGCGGCGCGGTGGGCGCTATTGCGATAATACCCGCACGTTTCGCCGCGGGCGGCACCGAACGGGCCGGCGCGTTATCCCGCTCCGCTGCCGAGGGATGCTCATTGCACCCAGCCCGCCTGCTGGAGATGGTGGCGCCACAACTGTTCGGTCACCCGTTCGGCGGCCTTAAACTGGTCGGCCAGGGCTGCGTGGAAGACAAACCCATCCTTTTCAGCGTCTACCTGGGCGCCAGCGTGGTGGCCTTGGCTCTATTGGCGATAGGCAGGCGTCGACGGCTCGAAGCGGCTCTCGCGTTTCTCTCGATCGCGGCACTCTTGACCTCCTTCGGGCGCTACACGCCGGTCCACGCGATTCTTCGCACTCTTGTCCCGCCGCTCGCGTTCATGCGCCATCCCGAAAAATACGTGGCTTTTGTCGTGGCTCCCGTTGCTTTGCTCGCCGCTCTAGGGTTCGGCCGATGGCTCGAGGCAGATCACAAGGTCCGGTCGTGGCCGCGCGTTGCGATTCTGACGGCCGTGTTGCTCGGGCTCGCGACGCTGGCAAGAACTTTCTTACCGCAACCATTGGCCACGGGGATGTCGGGCGCGTTGATGCGAGGTGGTGCGGCGGCGGGAGTGATTCTCGCGATCGGCGTACTCGGTCGTCTCGCCCGGGCATTCGAGCCTTTCGTGCCTGCGCTGCTGGTGGCCACGGTGGCCGTGGACCTGGGTGGTTCGTCGTCTGTGCTGCTTGAGTTCGGGCCGCGCCATCTGGCCACCGATGTACCTGCCGCAGCCGAGGAGGTGCTCGCCCACAATTCCGCTGCACCTGCTCCGGCCAGGGTCTACCGTCCAGCCGAAGTCAGCAAATCCGTGCTGGAGCCGTCGACTCCCCGGGATTACCCCGAGGCCGAACGTCGGCTCACCGAAACGCTGGCTGCCAACACCGCCAACGCTTTCCAGGTCGCCAATGTAATCGGCTACGATGCTGCAATTCCTATCGAGTTGCTGCGTTCGATCGGCCAAGGGCGCGCCCAAGGTGTCGACATGCTGCGTCTGTTCGCGGTGGGACACGCCATCCTGCCGATCGCCAACCTTGCCGATCTGGTCGACCACCGGCCCCACTTAAAGCCGCTGTTCGATCCAGTGCCGGGAGCGCGTCTGTACCGCGTACCGGAGCCGTTGCCGCGGGTCTATCTCGCCGGATCCGCAGCCGTACTCGACGACGAACCGGCGCGCAAGGAACTGTTCTCGCCCGCCGTCGTCGCCGGCGGACGAGTCTTGCTGGCACCGGGGCCGGGCAGCCGGCCGCTTCCGGCTTCGGCCGCACGGGCCGGAGACTGCACGCTGCAGACGTTTTCTGAGACACACCTTTCGATCCACTGCCGTGCCGACCGCGAGGCGGTTGCCGTCCTCGTCGAGCAGTTCGACCTGGGCTGGACCGTTTTTGTCGACGGAAGACCGGCGCCCCTCTTGCGCGCAAATCTGGTCGAGCGGGGTGTGATGTTGCCGCCGGGAGAGCACCATATCGAGATGCGCTTTTCCCCACCCGGGCTGGTTGCGGGGGCGGCTCTGGCGGCTTTCGGCCTCGTCACGATCGCACTCACACTGGTACTCACGCGCCGTCCAATTGCAACGGTGCCGCCGCCCACGTGACCGGCGCGACCGGCGCGGGGCTCGAACCGTGGATGAGGTAGTGGATAGGCGGCACCCCGCCACGAAGATCTTCCCGGTGAATCGTCGTCGGGTGTTGCGCGGCGGGAGGGGCGTCTTGCTCGGCTTGCCGTTTTTGCCTTCAATGTTTTCACGGCGGGGACCCCGGACCGGGGTAGGCGGGACCTTGCGGCCGGGCCTGAAGGATCGGCAGGTCCGTTTAGGACGGAATGCTGGCCGAAGAAACCGAGTCCACGACCTGCGAAGCCGCACCAGCGGGAATGAAACCACCCGGAACACGCACAAACCGGCCGTCCGAGATGCAGCTGTGCCCTTGGGCGACACTAATTGCGCCGAATTCCCACCGCCTGTCCCCGCCCCCGGCTAGGCATGTCAAAACGCGCAGCACAAGCCGCCAGGAGGGGGCGGCGTCGAGAGCTCCATCCCCCGCGCAACCGGCAGCGCCGCCAACCTCGGGCGCGATGGTGACCTGCCGCCCGGTTCAGACGGCCGATGCAGGGCTTCGGTGTCTCGCCACCGAGACGCCGATCGTTCCCCAACCACGGCGGTTTTTGAGATAAAAGACAACCGTTGTGGTCCAGCGACCGGTATATCGCCAGGTGCGTACTGGGCAGCGGAAGAAAAATTGCCCTGGTCTTCGTTCCAGACTCTGAAAATAGAATGAATAGTAAGAGCCACAACGCGATGATCAGGGGCCACTCCCATCTGCAGACTAAAGCGTGCGCAGGAAAGCGACCAAGTCCGCCTTCTCGCTGGCCGAAAAACCAGCCTCGAATCGGGTGTTGTAGAAATCCACGACGGCACCTAGATCGGCGGCAGAGCCATTGTGAAAGTATGGCGCGCGGCCGGACAGCGCTCGAAGGATGGGGCCCTTGAAACGGCCAATGTCCTTCCATTGTCCCGTCACCAACGCACGGCCAGGATCCGTGGTTTGAACGGTTTGTCCGGTGGCCGTGTTGCGAAGGGTGTAAAGCGGCATATCCGGTGTACGGCGGGACAGGTCGGTCAGGCCGATGTCCAGGGGCGCCGGAATCGAATGATTGCCACCGTTCGGCGAATCGTGGCAGGTGGTACATGTGCCGGGCAAGGATGGAACGCCGAGATCGTCGTTCAAGCCCTTGACCCCGGTGATGGTGATGCTCCTTGTGTTGAAAAGGTCCTGCCCGCGTGCGACCGCGCGACGGCTGGCCTCGGTGCCGCCGCCCTTGCGGTCACGCCAGCTGTCGTAGAGGGTGAAGACCCGGGGGGTGAAGGCTGCGCCCGTCTGGTAGTCACCGCTCACGACGTCATTGATCCCAAAGTGGAAAGCCACATTGGCGACATGGGCTGGGCCGCCTAGGCCGTTGGCGTTGCTCAGCCCTTTCGCGTCGATGTCAAAGGTTTGCGCG
>JAYUUT010000015.1:0-3182 GCA_043754455.1 Myxococcales bacterium | reverse complement strand
TCACCGATGTCAGGCACCTCCTGCGCCAGGATCCGCCTCGCCATCTCCGCTGCATCATCACCTCGATAGAGGCGCCGACGGCAAAGCATCTCGTGTAGGACCACGCCCAAGGCATACAAGTCAGATTTGGGATTGGCAGGTTCGAATCGCAATAGTTCGGGCGCCATGTACCCTAAGTTTCCCTTTAGCAGGCCCGTGGACGTGCGGGTCCGGTTTCCAAGTGCTTTGGCTATCCCGAAATCTGTGACCCGTGCGATACCATCGTAACCGACAAGAACGTTCTGCGGCGAGACGTCCCGGTGGACGAGATCAAGCAAAACCCCGTTGGTCGTGGTAGCCGTATGGGCGGCGTGCAGCCCTCGCGCCACCTGGGCTGCGATTTGGAGACAGAGGGCCAACGGCAGGAACACGTCCCGTGGCATTGCCTCCTGGACCAACGTCGCCAGCGAGATACCTTCGACATAATCCATAACCAAAAACGGTCCGTCGGAATCTTCGCCGGCTTCGTGGACACTGACCACGTTGGGGTGACTCACCAATCCGGCCAAACGAGCCTCATCAAGGAACATGCGTTGAAAATCTTCATCGTGGCGCAGTTGTGAGCGCAGGTGTTTGACGGCATAGAATCGCCGCACCGTTCCCTCTTGGCGCAAGGCCAAATCAACAAACCCCATACCTCCCTCCGCCAGCCGACATACGTGCATGAGCGAAGGGGAGCGCATGTCCCGTCTACGTTCTCAGGTCATCGCCGGTGATTGTCAAAGGCGTCGGCTCGGCAAACGTCGTGTCGTCCACGACATAGCACACACTACCGCCCGTCCGCTGCATCCGGCATGCGCCTTCGTTCACCAACTGGGCCAGGGCATGCTGGGCTGTGCGCAGGGCGATCCCCAGCGTGCGAGCCACAGAAGCGGCTTGGTTGGAATGCTGCGCCCCAAGCAAGGCCAGGACTCGATCCGGCGTCGGTCGTTCGCAGCGCAGATCGGCCACCACCACCTTACCGGATAACGAAAGGGTGATGTGTTCATCATCGCGCGTGATCTCACCTCGGCCTTCGACGCGCTTGCGAATGCGGTGAAGAAGCACATTTAGGTTTCCGCGGTGGACCGTGTAAGAGAATTTGAATCCATAGACTGCCTTAAAGAAATCCGCACGGTTCATACCGTCCGGGCCTGCGAGGCACAACACGGCGAGGCCCGTGTCCGTCCGAATCTGGCCGCCCGTGTCGGACAGCGGCGCCTCGGATGGGGTTGTCTCTGGCGTTAATCCCAATCCGGCGGATAGGAACCTTCGCGCAAGTTGTCCCGGCGTTGCAAATACGAAGGCCATCGCCCGGGTCGCAACTGTCACCCCTGGCATGACCGCACTTCCGACCCCGTCTAGACCGCGGGGTGGGTCTATCGCCTGGCCTCGACTCCAAGCCGTGAGCTCGACCGGCGTTTCTCGTTCGCCGTCCAGCGCGGCCACCAAGACGCGTGCCTCGTCGCTGAACGAACGCCAGCCGTCAGTGCCCAGGGCGATCGCAGTGGCGTGGTGCTCAAAACCCACGCGGTCACCTGATCGGGCTGCAGCCAGGAGCCCGCCCAAGGCGTTCACTGCCGCCCCAACAGGGGAATCCACATCCTGCGGATCGGATGTCAGATCCTCACCCGCCAAAATGCGCTCCCAGCTGATCCATCCCTGCCACGCCGGCGTGGCCCGGGCCGCCAACGCCGAAGCGATTCGGGCTGCCAGATGTGGACGGCCCGCGTATCTGCGCACCCGGGCAAGAACAAGGTTTGCGAGCATTTCACCCTCAGGCAGTCCTTCGGTGCGTGCCATGCGCGACGCCCGGCGGGCGGCCACCAGCGCGCCAGCCACGTCACCTTGCTCAAGGGCGATCAAGCTCTGAACGGCTGTCGCTTCGACAAGCCGCTGGGACAATTGCGCTGCGGCGGCATCCGTCTTCAGGCCCTCGAGACGAAGAGCCGCTGTCGATGAATTTCCTTCCATCAATGCAAGCCACACGTTGGCCAGACGCCGCGCCACCGTATTGCCAGGATCGTCCAGACCGACAGAGAACGTGTCGTGGCGGCAAAGGCACGCGCTGAGTGCACGCGCATCGAGACGCAGCACGCAGATTTTTTCGATCAGCGCACAAGCCCGCGCCGCAACGAGCCGAATAGCCGGAGACGTTCCCATCAACTGATCGAGGGTGCCCATAGTGGGCGGGGCGCAGGGTGTCATCCCGTACAGACACCAAGCGGCCCGCCCTAGAACCATCCACGCCCTCGATGCTGCATCACGAGGTTCCTGTATTCCCAAATCCAGCGCTGACAACAACGATACGTCGCCGCCCTCCGCGAGGGTTACCGCCTTGGAGATCGTGTCAGAAAACCCTTCAGAAGTCAACACCCGGAGATCCTACGTGACAACGCAGGGGCAAGCCCGAAATAGGTCTAAGGGCTGACGAGCACCCCAGGTCGCATGGGTTGTAACCGCCCCTCGTGAGGGGAGGGGCACTATAGGTCGGGAGGGTCGACCATGAAGCTTCACATCACCGTTAAAGCGGCGGTTATTGTCGGACTGACGGCCGCCGCATGTACAGGAACGATTGAGGGGCCCTCCGCCCCGGCTTCCGACGGTGAACCGGTGAAAGGTCCCGACGCGCCCCCCGTTGCCTCCGCCGATTTTCAAAAAGGGATGCCAAGCGAGCTTCCGAAAGGGGCGCCGAGCGAGACACCGGTCCCCGGGGTTCCGGATCTACAGCGCGAGGCCGTTGATTTTAGCTGTGCAGGCAAGACCGCACCCCCTCCCCGTCAGCGGCTTTGGCGTCTGACGCCTGCCCAGTACTTGGCCACCATGGGCACCCTGTTTCGGGGTCGGCGAAGCCCCAAGAACAACAGTGTGTCTCCCCCGGGCGGCGTCCTGTCCCCGCTGGAACCCGTCGGTCCTTTCTACAGGTTTAAGACCTATTCAGGTACCCACGGCATCACAGACTTCGAGTTCCGGCGAAGCATGAGCCTCAGCGCGGACACCTCTCGTCGCTTGGTTGACAGCCTCGCCAAGGGCACGTGCCTGGGTGGCACGCAGCCTTTCGAGATCTGCGCGGCGAAGATCATTAGGGAAAAAGGTTCCATCCTGTTCCGGCGGCCCTTGACCGACGCCGAAGTGGCCACCTACACGAATGCGGCTCGGTCAGC
>JAYUUT010000014.1:0-24532 GCA_043754455.1 Myxococcales bacterium | reverse complement strand
GACCGATCTTTGCCTGTCCCTCCTACGTCGATTGCAAAAGGGAGAACGGCCGGATTTGCGGTTGGTGGTCATGTCCGCAACGCTGGATGCGGGACCCGTGCGGGCGTATCTGGACAATGCGCCGGGCGTGCGCAGCGAGGGGCGGCTTTACGACGTGGGGGTCGATTATTTGTCGCACGCTGATGCACGTCCGATTCAGGAACAGGTATCCGGGACCGTGCGCAATTTGGTGCGCGAGGGATTGGATGGCGATGTTTTGGTCTTCCTTCCGGGCGCCGGTGAGATCCGCCGCGCCATGGCCGCCCTAGAGGAGCTGGGCCGGGCGCACAATCTGATGGTCCTCCCCCTACACGGGGAGCTGTCGCCCGCCGAGCAAAACCGTGCCGTTCGGCCCGCGGACCGACGCAAAGTCATTCTTTCAACCAACGTTGCAGAAACGTCGGTCACCATTGACGGCGTCACGGTAGTCGTCGATACGGGCCTTGCGCGCATTGCCAGCCATTCCCCCTGGACGGGCCTGTCGCGTTTGGCGGTGGGCAACATTAGCCAGGCCGCGGCGATACAGCGGGCGGGGCGCGCGGGGCGGACCCGACCGGGACGGGCGGTGCGCCTCTATACGCGGCACGATTTTGAAACCCGCCGTGGCTATGACAGCCCCGAGATCGAACGGCTAGATCTGACAGAGCCGTGCCTGGTGCTGCATGCCTGTGGGGTACGTGATCCCACAAGCCTTGACTGGTTTGAAAGACCGCGCGCCGCCGCCCTAGCCGCAGCCGAAGACCTGCTGCATCGATTGGGTGCGGTGGCGGCAACTGGCGACTTGAGCAGCCTGGGGCGCGACATGTTGCGGTTTCCGGTTCATCCCCGATTGGCCCGGTTGATGGTCGAGGCCGAACGTCGCGGCGTGGGTGAGGCGGCGGCTGTCCTTTCGGCGTTGGTGTCAGAGGGCGACATCAACAGTGGGGGCCGGGTGCAATTTGGCGCCGGGGGGGCGGGGCAGGGGGCTGATGGAGCCGACGCGCTTGATCGGGTCGAACGGTTTTTTTCAGCAAGAGCTTCAAGTTTTTCACCCGACAGCCTTCGGTCTTGGTCCCTCGATGGGCGGGCCACGGAGGCTGTGGATCGCGCGCGCAAACAACTGGCCTCTGCATTGCGCACCAATCGACCCGCCCCGCGGACGCCCGCGTTGCGTGACGAGGCCTTGGGCGCCTGTGCCCTCGCCGCCTTCCCAGATCGGGTGGCGCGACGCCGGGGACCGCGCGATCCGGAAGTCGTGTTGTCGACCGGCACTGTGGCGTATGCGGCCCTGCCCCCTGACGACAACCTGCTGGTGGCGTTGTCAGTCGAAGAACGGGCCTTCGGAAATGCACCCCGGGGGCGGGCGACGATCGGGTTGGCCGTAGCGATCACAGCAGAAGCGTTGATTGAAGTCGTGCCCGACGCGGTTATCGAAGACGACAGCCTGGCCTTCAATCCAGCCCGTGAACGGGTCGAACGGGTGACCGCGATTCGCTATGGATCTTTGACCTTGGAGGAAACCCGTCGGTCGGTGCCGCCATCGCCGGAGGCAAGCCGTGTGCTGGCCGAAGCCTTGCGGGGAAAGGGCGCGGTGCTGCTAGGTGGTGAGGCGGGGTTGCCAACACTTTCGGCGCGATGTCACACGCTGCGCGAGGCGATCCCCGAACTTGAATTGCCCTCGATCGACGACGCGGCTGTAGAAAACGCGCTGATCACAGCCTGTGACGGCTGCACCACTCTGGACGAAGTGCGAGCCCAAGGCCTCGAGGAATTGCTCCTACGGGATCTCCCACCTGCCGCACGTCAGGCCCTGCGCACCGAAGCGCCTACGACCGTGAGCCTGCCCGGGGGACGGAATGTGCCCGTGAATTACAGTGCGGATAGGCCACCCTTTATCGAATCGAGGCTGCACGATTTTTTCGGTATGAAGATCGGGCCGACAATTTGTCGCGGGCGCGTGCCCTTGGTCCTACATCTTTTGGCGCCGAACCAGCGTGCGGTGCAGGTCACCCGAGATTTAGCAGGTTTCTGGAAACAACATTATCCGGCGATTCGGCGCGAATTGTGCCGAAAATACCCCCGTCACCCCTGGCCCGAAGACGGCGCCACCGCCACCCCACCTCCGCCAAAACCACCACGCCCGCGATCTTGAGTTATCGTTAGGATCCCATGCCAGATCCTGAGACCCTTGTAGGCAAAAAAGCGCCGCCATTCACCCTGTGCAATCAGGACGACAAACCCGTGAGTCTGGGGGCACTCAAGGGGCAGTGGGTGGTCCTGTATTTTTATCCGAGGGACAACACACCTGGCTGCACGGTCCAGGCCTGCGATTTTTCGGCAGGGCTTAAAGGATTCGAGAAGTTGGGGGCGACAGTGCTGGGCTGCAGCCCAGATTCGCCAGAGGCACACCGCAAGTTCATTGCCAAGTTCAACCTGAAGTTCGCGTTGCTATCGGATCCTGACCACGTGGTGTTGGAAAAATATCAGGCCTGGGGCGAAAAGAAGCTGTATGGCAAGGTCAGTATGGGGGTGCTGCGATCGACCCTGATTATTGATCCGGCTGGCAAGGTTGTGTACCACCTTCAAAAGGTAAAGGTGGCCGGCCACGCTGACGAAGTGCGGGCGAAGCTTTTCGATCTCAAGGCGGCTGGCTGAGGACTCCATGCGCCAAACCATTCGTATGAAAGACCTGGCGGAACGTCTGGGAATTAGCCAGACCACCGTGTCACACGTCCTGTCGGGACGTTATCAGGAATTTCGCATCAGCGCCGACACGGTCGAACGGGTGCGCCGACTGGCCGCGAAGCTGGGCTATCGTTCCAGCGCCCTGGCGAAGGCGTTCCGCGAACGACGATCCTTCTCGATAGGCCTGGTGGTTGAAGATCTGGAAAACCCATTTTGGACCGGCGTCGCCACCGGGGCCGAACGCGAAGCCGAGCGGGCAGGGTACACGTTGGTTGTTACCAATACGCATTTCGAAGTGGAGCGCGAGCGGGCGGCCCTGGGGCTGTTGCGCGATGGGAAAGTGGATGGTCTTCTGCTGCCACCGTTTGACAGGATCGACGGCGACCTGCAGGAGCTGCGGGCTGATGGCCTCCCGTTTGTACAGATCGATCGTGCGTTGCCGAACCTGGATGCGCCTTGCGTGCGGACCGATCACGAAAAAGGATCCCGCCTCGCGGTTGAACATCTGGTGCAAAGGGGACACCGCCGGATTGCCCTCCTGGTGGGGCCCGAAGAAGTCCAACCATATCGCCTGCGTAGGGAAGGGTTTCGGGCTGCCATGCAGGAAAATAAATTAGAAGCCGCGGCGGTCCTGGAACTGAAGGAGGCCACAGCCGAAGCGGCCCAGGCAGCGGTGGCGAGCCTTCTGCGCGCGCGCGATGGGATTTCGGCCATCTATGCCGCCAACGTGTTCTTGACGGTGGGAACCATGCGGGCGGTAAGAATGGCGGGTCTGGACGTTCCGCGCGACTTGGAAATTGTGGGATTCGACGACCTGCCTATGGCGGATCTGATGCGGTATCCGGTGACGACCATCGGCCAAGACGTCAATGCGATTGGGCGCGAAGCCATGGCGCTGCTGACAAAACTGCGGGCGGGAGAAACAACCCCGAAGGAAGTGCTGATCCCGCCCCTTGTGACGATCCGTTAGCCGGGCAACTAACCCAGGTTCTTCGCGGCGAAGTCCCAGTTAATGAGGTGTTTTAGGAACGCCTCAATGTAGTTGGGGCGGGCGTTTCGGAAATCGACGTAGTAGGCGTGTTCCCAAACGTCGCAGGTCAAAAGCGCCTTCTGGCCGTGTTTCATGGGCAGGTCGGCGTTGGAAGTCTTCGTGATCTTTAACTTGCCACCTTCTTCGACAAGCCAGGCCCAACCGGAGCCGAACTGGGTCTTCGCGGCCTCACCAAATTGCGTAAGGCAGGCGTCCACCGATCCGAAATCACGGTTGATGGCCTCCAAAAGTTTTCCCGTGGGCTGTCCACCCCCCTGGGGTTTCATCGAGTTCCAATAGAAGGTGTGGTTCCAGATCTGGGCGGCGTTGTTAAATACGCCACCATCGGACGACATGATGATGTCCTCGAGCGACTTGTTGGCCTCGGGCTTGCCTTCCAGCAACTTGTTTAGGTTGGTCACGTAGGCGTTGTGGTGTTTGCCGTGGTGAAATTCCAGCGTTTCAGCGCTGATGTGGGGGGCAAGGGCGGTTTTGGCGTAGGGCAAGGCAGGAAGTTCAAAGGGCATGGTCGCATCCTTTCGGGTCGGTTTTGGTCGCCAGCATAGCAAAATCCATTAGAACGACATGCGCAGGGCCGCGCCCAAATCCAGCAGCGACGGTGACACGGAATAGATCTGGCCCGAGACCATCAGATTTTTGACTCCCAGCCGGAATTCGCCCTCGGTGCTGCCGTAATGGACAGCCGCGTACAGTTCGACCTGCAGGTGCGTCAACAGCGTGTAGGAAAAATCCAGCCGCGAGATGAACGACTGGTCAGAAAGGTTCCCCAGTGTCGACAAGGTAAAACTGCTCAAATCCCAGGAATAGGGGCGAGGAATCGACAAGAACAAGGCTGCGTACTGACGACCTAGGTAGAAGAACGTGGGCGATTCGGTCAAAGGCCGATTCTGCGAAGGGAAAAACAGGCTGAGGTAGTCGCGCGGGCTGCCATAGCCCAGTTGATTGAAGAAATATTCGCCGCCTAGGGACCACACATCGTTGTCGTTGTAGCGGCGCTGATAGGTGAAACCACCGACGGCCTGAACCATGGGGCGATCCCGGGCCAGATCTTCAGGGCGGGGCTCGAATCGAAGCGCGACCTCGCCGTACAGATCGACGTCCCCCACACCCGTCGAAATGTCGAGAGCCAGGCGTGGCTTGCCGCTTCGGCGATCTTGGACGAGGCCGCTGTTGTCCGCCTGTCGCGCACCCCGCCGGGCAAAGACACCGGCCCCAATTTCCGTGGTTCCGACTACGATCTCAGCGCGGGCCGCGGTCGTGATCTGGTTCACGGTCGCCGTGGCGCCGTCATTTTCTGGCAAGGCATAGGCATAAAAATTCCAACCACGTGCCTCCCAGGGCAGGTGCAACTTCAGCATCGTCGTGCCGGTTCGTGCGTCGAACACATCCAGCGGGTTTCGTCGTCGAATGTGAAGGAAGTCCGTTGGCGTCCAGAAACGCGCCGTGCCCCACCGAACGTGCTGGCGCCCAGCCGTGACGAACACCGTGCGGGCGACGTCGAAACGCAACCACATTTGGTCAAGCGAGGTGAAGGGGCCTCGGGTTCGCCCACTAAATACTTTCGACAAGGACGTGGTCCCGACCCCCGGCGCGCCGATTCCAGAAAACGTGGTGTTGTCCGCCCGTTCAGGCAAGGCGGGATCGAAGGTCATACGACCCAGCACCAGACCGCGAACCCGGTCGTTGGGGCGCGCATCCAGGTAGGTGTCCAAAAGCGAAGGTGCCCCAAAACGGGCAGAGCCGATCGACTGATTCTCCGTCTGCGCGTATGTGTTGCGGAGATACAACTGGCCACCAATTTTCAGGGGATCTTCGGGCGCTGTTTCCTCTGACAGTGTGGGCGCCGCCGCAGGATCTCCCATCACAGCGTCGTCGCGAGCGTCAGGGGAGGGCGCCGGTGCGTCCTGGGCCAGAAGCCACCACGCCGCAGATAGGACAAAGACGGTCATCGGCTCTTGCTCTCAAGCCAGGCCTTGGTGAACAGGTTTGCCTGTAAAGGACGCAGATCCACCGATTTGATGAGGATCAAGGTGGAATTGGCCTTCTGTACTTCGTCGAAGAACCGGATCTCTTGCGGATACCAGATATCGGCTTTCCGTGACTCGCTGTACAGCTTCTTCCACTTCGGATAGTACGACGTGCGCAGCAGCTTGTTCGACAGCGCGAACTCCTGGCGCTTCAGAACGTTCCGAGCTTCTTTGTCCACCCACAGCTTCAACGTTGGGAAGGCGAGATCCAAACCGGGCTTACCCCGCAGGGTCATGACATGGGCCGTATAGGCGCCCAGTTTCTCCTCGCCGTTGTCTTCGGGGTCGTATTCTTCGGCCAGTCGCGATTCATCGAAATCGGAACGACGGGAATTAGTGCCACCAATTCGTTCGCGTTCAGTTCGCCGTTCCCATTTACCAACCTTAGGATCGTAGAACCACAGGTTTTTGTCGTTGCGAAGATAACCCTGGCCAGCGGCCGCCTTAGGCTTGGAAAATAACATCATGAACTTCTGGTCTTCACTTCGGCGTGAGATAACCGCCTCGTAGACCACGTCCACCTTCCCCTTCTCCTTTTGCTCCAGATAAGCGACCGACTGCCAATCGCCTGAGTTCTTCTGGCGGTCGTCAACGATCTTGAGAATCTTGACGAGTTCATCTTTGGACAGGGCGGCCTGCACCACTGACGTTGATGTCGACAGACACAGCGCAAAGGCACCAAGATTCAGAAATCGGCGGGTCATGTTCATGAACGTTCCTTGCTTAGCGAGACATGGCAACGACGGGCTTCAGCCGGGCGGCACGGAGGGCGGGAAATAGCGCCGCGAGGCCCGTGACGGCGGTGATGAGTCCAATCGCAAAAAGCACCTGGCCGCTATCGATCCGCAGGTGGACCTGGTTCGACATCAAGAACAACTGCACGGACAGGGGAACCTTGATCGCCGCCGCGTTGATGGCGGTCGCTACCACGGTGCCTCCGATCGCACCCGCAACAGTTCCCAGCAGTCCCAACATTAGGGATTCCAGTATGAACATGCGCATCACCCCGCCTCGTCGCATGCCGATAGCCCGCAAGGTGCCAATCTCTCGTGTCCGCTCCCGGATGGCGATCCACATGGTATTCGTGATTCCTGTCACGATGATGGCGATGAGAATCACCATCAGCACCAGCGTCAACCCATCCAGAATCTGTAGGGTCCACATCATGAAGGACAGTTCATCCTCCCAGGTGGTCACATCCAGCTTTTGTCCGGTCCAGTCCTCGCGGTTAACGCTCTGAAACTTCATCCAGAACGCACGCGGATCGCCTTCCATCACGCGAAATCCGGCGGCCTCCAGATTTGTGCGAAGGCGTGCGGCAATCGGTAACAGGTCCTTGATGAAATCCTTTTTAAGATGAAGATGCAAGGCCCCGGTCGCATCCGGACGCAGCTGATACAGGGCCCGGAGCGTCGCATCAGGAACGTAAACGTTCCATTTGGACAGAAGTCCGATGTCTCGGGCGATGGCCACCACCCTACAGTCAATGGTGTTGGCCGTGCCCCTGCTGGTCTGCGCGGAAAGGGTGATGGCGTCACCGATTCGCACACTCAACTTCTTCAGGTGGTCTTCGAACAACATGATGGTGTTCGGCTGCGACAGATCGTCAATGTTTCCGTCTACAACCTGAATGACCTGTTTGAACGCGGGTTCGTGGACGATGTCAATGCCACCAATACCCGCCTGCATTGATCCTTGATCCGATATGATCTTGGCCCATCCCCGCCCGCGCTGCACCACGAACTCCAATTCAGGGGTCTTTGCCTTGACGACGTCAATGACCTTTTGATAGTCGGTCACCACGGGCGCCGATTGGCCCGCGCTGACCTTGAAAAAGCCACCCACATTAATATGTCCCGTACTCAACGTGGTGGCCGTGTTCACCATGGTGTAACGAATCCCAGTCGACAGCCCGTTTAGAAGCGTCAATAGGCCGGTCACGCCTGCGATGGCGAGACCTAAAAACAGGGCGCGTCGACGGTGCTGAATCAGGCTTAAGAAGGCAATCTTCAGATCAATCATGAAGGTTGACATGTATCAGTCCTCGCCTTGCATGGCTTCGAGGGGGCTCACCCTCATGGCCAGGAATGCCGGATACAAACTAGAGACGGCGCTGACCAGAAGGACGATAGCCAACGCCACCACCAAACTGGTGCTGCCCAACCCCGGGTACAGACGTGGCCCCGAGAAGAAGAACATTGCAATGTCGTTTGGGGCGGCGATGCCGGTTTTGCCAAGAAATGTCAAAAGTCCAGCCCCGCTCAACGCCCCTAGGGCCCCGAATACGACCCCCACCACCAGGGCTTCTATAACCAACATCAGCAGAATGAAACGTTTCTGTGCCCCAACGGCGCGCAAGGTTCCGATCTCGCGGACCCGTTCCAGCGTCGCCATAACAAGGGCGTTGTTGATGATAACCAGTGCCACCACAAAGATGATCAGAACTGCCGTGAACAAGACGATCCGGGCCATCGTTACGAACTGGCCCAGAAGACCGGAGGCCGTCTGCCAGGAAATGGCTTTTAAGGGAAGTCCGGCCGAGACACCGGCGGCCTCAATGGCGGCCATAGTTTGCTCAATTCGTTTGGGATCTTGCAGGATAACCGCAGAATTCAGAACCACCCCCTCTTGCAGCTGGCTTCTGTCATAGATCCGACTCGCCATATCCTCGCGCTTCAGCTTCCCGGCCAGCCCCTGCATTTGGGACAGGACAAGCCCCGGCGTTGCTTCGGCTTCGATTGTGCGTCCGGGGCCCGTTTCCTCGGTGGATTTGCTCCCAAATAGATCGGCCTCGACGCTCTCTCGGGTGACATCTTTGACGGTTACTGATTTTTTCAGAGCTTCAATTTCATTGCGCTTCTCATCTGTGAGGAAGCCGTAGAGTTCCCGAAATGACACCATGTCCATGAGGTTGAGCTGTCCGGCCTGCGGCGAACCTTCCAAGCCCGCGAAGGTGAAGGTGCCAAATACTTTGAGGCTGATTGACTGTACGTAGCCACTTTTTGTGAAGGCCTTGATGGTCAAAGTGTCGCCAACCCGCACGCGATACATTTCAAGGTGGGGCGCTAGTTCCTTGTAGAAGAAGTCGTACCGCGTGGCGAAGTTCTGGTCGTCGGTGGCGAAAAATGTCGCCAGTAACCGGCTGACGTCAGGTTCGTTAGCGGTTCCCAAATGGGCCTGTAACTTTTTGCGAAAAATTTCCACCTTGGGGCGATCAAGCTGCAACTCAATCTCGCGAACTTGGGTCACATTTTGGGTCACCAGCCGCCGCAAGTCGTCGTCCTGTGCGATGGTCACTTTGCGGTTGGCCATGGCCTCTTTGATTTTGTCGAGGCGTCGTGCGGTCTTTAGCTTCAACTGATCTTCATAGGTGTATTTGGCGAACATGAACCCGTGTTCGCCGGGAGGGATAGCTGTCCCATCAACAATGCGCATCCGATCAAACGACTGGGAAAACGCGGCAATGTCCGTACCGACATAACGAAGGAACAACATGTCAGCGTCGGTTGCCAGGGGCGCCAGTTGGTTGTCCAGAAATTCCAGGGCATCCAGGGGATCTTTGTCGAACCCTGTCCAGAATTCAGGTGAAGCCGCGCGCGCTACGGCCGCACGTTCATCCACCGACAGGGCCTTTTCGTTCTGAATCTTTGTGATGTTGGCAAGGTCACGGCTGACCACTGAGACGATTTGTTGGACGTGATCCTTGCCCGCTTCATACGCCGCTTTGTTGACGGCTGTCGTGTCGCCATTTTTCAGCTTTCTAACGTTGTCGCGTAACGATGCCAGGGCCAGGTCGATGCTGTTTCCCGACGTCACCATGGCGCCGCTAATCCCCATGGGAACTACGGACTTCACGTTCGGCACGGCTTCCAATGTCCGGCGAAGCGAGGCGAAATCGTCAATCGGATCCAAGTCCGCGTCATCGAAGTTCATGCTGCCTATGACTTCCAACGGATCTTTGGATTTGTGCGAATAGACCTGAATGTGCCCCGCGACGCTGCCAATAATGCTGCGGGACATGGACAGATCGATGCTGTCCAACAACGACGTTCCCATGACCACCAAGAACGCGCCGAAGAATATGATGCCCCCCACGATGAAGGTTTTCAGACGGCTGGCGACTAAATTGCGGATGGCAATCAGGACGATCACCTTGAAGGTCCCAGACTGGCCGGCCATCTTAGTGCGCCCCGGCCGCGGCTTCACGAACGCCGTGCAGACCTGCACTGACCGCCTCGGCGCCTGAAATGCGATCGACAATTTGACCGTCAGCCAGGCGGATAACGGCGCTGGCATGGGCCATCACGCGGGCGTCGTGGGTTGAAAAAATGAACGTGGTTTTTTCGCTGCGGTTCAGTTCCTTCATGAGATCCAGGATGTTCTGGCCCGTGGTGGAATCCAGATTGGCCGTGGGCTCGTCAGCCAAGATCAACTGCGGTCGGGTCACCAGCGCCCGCGCTATAGCCACGCGCTGTCGCTGACCACCTGACAGTTGGTTTGGCCGTTGTTTGGCGTACCCCTCGATCCCGACCTGTTGCAATAGACCCATGACGCGTTCCTTGCGTTCGGCCGCATTCAGTTTTTTTTGCAGCAGCAAAGGCAATTCAATGTTCTGAAACACCGACAGGACCGTTACCAGATTGAAACTTTGGAAGATAAACCCAATCGTGTGAAGGCGCAGATCGGTCAACTGCCGTTCGCCCAAGGTTGACGTATTTTGTCCCGCAACCTCGACCGTGCCCGATGTGGGTGTGTCGACGCAGCCGACGATGTTCAAAAGCGTGGTTTTCCCACTGCCCGATGGACCCGCAATGGAAATGAACTCGCCTTCTTCGATGGTCAAATTGACCCCGCGCAAGGCATAGACCTTGGTAGCACCCAGACTGTATTCCTTCGTGGCGTTCTTAACCGAAACGATGGTCTTCATGGCTTTCCTTCGGGCAACAATTCCAATTCCTTGATGACGGTGGTCAGGTTCTTGACAAAATCGCGTCGCACCGCGACCGACAAACGAGCGAAGGCGGTTGAACATTCCTTGGCCCGCGCTTCGTGAACCCGGCGAACGGTGGCCAGTCCGGTTTTCGTGATCACGATCCGTTTCTGGCGTCGGTCATCAGGATCTTCGCCGCGTTCGATGAACCCGGCTTGTACGATTCGGTCCACCAGATGACTGGTGGCTCCAGGTGACAGCCGCAGGGCGTCTGCCAAGGCCCCCACGGTACGCGGCTGCTTGTTGGCAAGGATATACAGCGCAACCATTTGAGGCATTGTCAGGCTGGCCTCATTCATGATCTCCAGCGTGTCCCCAGCCGATCGCCGGTGAATCAGCGCCATCAACTGACCGATCAACATGCCCAGTTCAAGATCACCGTCTTTGTTATGGCGATCGGATGGGTCTGGTATCAGGGCTTTTGTCATATCTAGCCTTGGTTTATATCTAACCATGAACATGTTCGATGCAAAGGACGTTGTCAAGGCCGGGTGTTATGGCGTGCTAAGGGACCCGCACATACGATGCCTGACCTGAGCAAATTGTTGCAGTTGGTCCGCAAAAAGTGCCCCACGGCCCTGTGGTCGCGTGGGGTCAATGTGGAACGGGGCGGTGGCGTGGCACTTGAATCGCGAAACAGTGAAGAAATTGTTTTGCGCGTGAAGGCGGGCGGGCGTCCGGTCCCCTTCACGACGGTTCTTTATCCCGAAGGGCTGGAATGGGAATGTGACTGCGATTCTCCCATGGCCGCCTGCGAACATGTGGCTGCAGCAATCATAGCGGTCACGCAATCAGAACGACCGGTTGATGAAGAACGACTAGCCCCGGCCCCCTTGCGCACGGCGGCCGAGGCGTGGGCACGCGTGGTGGTGCGGCTGCACAGGGCCCCGACCGGGGAAGGATTTCGGGTTGACCGGGCGCTGGCATCGGCCGATGGGTCACAGACGCCGCTTGTGGGAACCCTGACGGCGCTTCTGGCCAATCCGACCGAAGCCTCGCGCGTGCAACCTGAACAGGCAGATTTACAAGTGGACCGGGTGTTGGGGACCGGGCATCGGGCGGTGCTGCCGCCCAGCACGCTAGAAGCCTTGTTACGTATTTTGGTGGGCGCGCGGAATGTATCGCTTGATGGCCGACCCGTGGCCGTGTCCGATGAACAGGCAATGCCGTGCGCTGTTGTTGAAGATCGCGGGGACGATGTGGTGGTCAGGATTGAACGCGATCCGCGCGTGACGGAAGTGCCGGCCGCGGGCATCGGCCTTGCGGGGGACACCCTGCTGCGTCTGGGAGAAATTCAATTGGGGGGCGCGTATTGGCAACATTTCCCATTGGTTCAAACCTACGGCCCCCGGCAATTGGGGGAGGTCAGCACGAAGGTTTTGCCTGACCTTAGCCGCCGGCTGCTGGTCGATGTGCGCAGCAAACGTCTGCCTCGCATCGTTCGCGATTTAAAACCGCGGATCGTTCTAGAAATGAATCACCTAGGGGCGGGGTTGTCGGTTTTGCCAACCCTCGTATATGGCGTGCCCCCGTGCGTGCGCATTGATGACGGGCGCATGGTTCATTTGAAGGGCCCCGTACCCCTTCGGGATGAAGTCTCTGAACGCGCTCTTGTGCTGCGTCTGCGCGAAGCTTTGAATCTGGTCCCAGGTCGCCGGGCGACCTTCGAAGGGGCAGATCAAACACATTTTGTCGCTGCGGTGAAACGTTGGCGTGGTGATCTGACAGGCGACGCCGCTCGCGCGGTCAGTCCCAACCTGACATTGGTCCCGCGGTTGAACGTCAATGCAGTCACTGCCGTTTTTGACGATGTGCCGCCGGATGTTCTGTTTGATTTGACCTTTTCCGTTCAAGGCCCCGACGCTACGGGGGATAAAACCGTGACCGCGTCGGCCGTGATCCGTGCGTGGCGCGATGGGCTTGGGTTGGTGCCGATTGATGGAGGCGGGTGGGCCCCCCTTCCGATGTCGTGGCTGGCCAAACACGGCCAGCGTGTTGCCGATTTGCTGGACGCACGCGATGCCGACGGAAAAGTTGGCAATCACGCACTGCCCGAATTGGGGGCCCTTTGTGAAGCTCTCGATCACCCCCCACCTCCCGGGCTTGAACGCCTGCTGCCCTTGGTCGCGGGATTTTCACAGTTGCCGGTCGCGGCCTTGCCGCCCGATGTCCGCGCTACCTTACGACCCTACCAGCAACAGGGGGCCGACTGGTTGGCCTTCTTACGTAAGACGGGCCTCGGGGGCATCCTTGCCGATGACATGGGCCTGGGAAAGACGCTTCAGACGATCGTTTCCCTGTCGCCTACCGGTCCGACCTTGGTGGTATGCCCTACCAGCGTCTTGCCCAACTGGCGTAACGAATTGGCCCGGTTTCGTCCCGGACTCAGTGTGGCGACCTATCACGGACCCGGTCGGCGCCTAGATGCCAAGGCGCACGTGGTGTTGACCAGCTACGCGCTGATGCGGCTAGACATTGAGTCCCTGTCGGCGGTGACCTGGGACGCGGTCGTCTTGGACGAGGCCCAGGCTATCAAAAACCCCACAAGCCAGGTCGCGCAAGCGGCCTTTGCCTTGCGCGCGCGGTTCAAACTAATTTTGACCGGCACACCCATCGAAAACCGATTGGACGAATTGTGGAGTCTGTGCCATTTCACAAACCGGGGCCTATTGGGGGGACGGCGCGATTTTGACGAACGCTTCGCCCAGCCCATTGCGGAAGGCCGCGCGGGCGCCGCCGAAGAACTGCGCCGCCGCATTCGTCCCTTCATTCTGCGGCGAAAGAAAAAGGAAGTGGCCCCTGAACTGCCGCCGCGAACAGAGGCGGTCATGGGCGTTGAACTAGACGAACGTGAGCGGGCGGTTTACGACGCGGTTCGGGCTGCCAGCCGCACAGAGTTGGTCGCGATGCTGGCGGGGGGGACAGATGTTCTAAAGGCGTTAGAAGCGCTCCTGCGTCTGCGCCAGGCCGCGTGTCACCCGTCGCTTGTCCCCGGGCAAAAGGCGACGTCGTCGTCAAAAATCGAACGCCTGGTAGAAGCCTTGGAGCTGGCCGCCAGCGAAGGCCACAAGGCGTTGGTGTTTTCGCAGTGGACATCTTTTCTAGATCTTATCGAACCCGCGGTTCACGCAGCGGGCCTCGCATCGGTGCGCCTTGACGGAAGTACCACCGACCGCGAGGGCGTGGTCGCAAAATTCCAAGCCGACGACGGACCACCGGTCATGTTGTTGTCACTGAAGGCAGGTGGCACGGGCCTGAACTTGACAGCGGCGGATCATGTTTTTCTTTGCGACCCGTGGTGGAATCCTGCCGTCGAAAGCCAGGCCGCAGATCGTGCGCACCGAATCGGCCAGGACAAACCCGTCATGGTCTACCGTTTGGTGGCGCAAGGAACCGTTGAAGAAAAGATTCTAGAGCTTCAAGAACGGAAGAAGGCCATTAGCGAGGCGGCACTTGGTGAAGCCCATGCCGCCGCCTCGCTGACCCGCGATGACCTGCTGGCGCTTCTAGAATGACGGTTGGCAATCGTTACTGATTCCTGACGCGCATGTGGCACTATTTCCGGGTAAACCGTCCCTATGTGGTTCCTGCGTGTTTTTTTCCTAACCGCCATTGCCGCGACGATCTTGTCCGGATCTGCGCCTGCTGGCCCCGCTCCCGTCGAGTTCAACCGCGACATTCGCCCTTTGCTGTCGGACAACTGTTTTTTTTGCCACGGTCCCGATAAAAACAAACGCAAGGCCGGACTGCGGTTGGATCTCCGGGACGCAGCCCTTAAAAAAGAGGCCTTCGTGCCGGGCAAGCCCGATGACAGCGAGATTATCAAGCGCATCCTGACCAAAGATTCCTCAGATGTGATGCCGCCGCCCGAAACGCACAAGGTGTTGACGGCCCCGCAGAAGGACCTGCTGCGGCGGTGGATTTCCGAGGGCGCCGCCTACCAGCCGCATTGGGCCTATGTCCCGGTTGTGCGCCCCGTGGTTCCTGCCGTCAAAGAGCAGATTTGGGTCGCCAATCCCATCGATGCGTTCATTGCCCAAAGGTTGGAGGCGCGCGACCTGCGACCGTCGCCTGCGGCCACGGCACCACAATTGTTGCGTCGCCTGACCCTTGATTTGACGGGTCTCCCCCCCACGGCGGACCAGTTGGCGAAAGCAGAAACCGAAGGCCTCTCGCGGGCCGTCGACCGGTTGTTGGCGTCGCCGCATTACGGTGAACGGATGGCCTCGCCTTGGCTGGACGTGGTTCGTTTTGCCGATACCGTTGGATACCACGGCGACCAGAACCAGAATATTTTCCCCTATCGCGACTATGTCATCGATTCGTTCAACCGGAACAAACCCTTTGACCAGTTCACGATTGAACAACTGGCCGGCGACCTTCTGCCAAACCCGACCGTTGAACAGCGGATCGCCACGGGGTTCAATCGGTTGAACATGGTGTCACGCGAAGGCGGCGCACAGCCCAAGGAATATCTGGCAAAATATGCGGCTGATCGCGTCCGCGCTGTCGGCGCGGCGTGGATGGGCACGACCACCGGCTGCGCCGAATGCCACGACCATAAATACGATCCCTTCACATCGCGCGATTTTTATTCGTTGTCGGCGTTTTTCGCTGACATTCGGCAATGGGGCGTCTATGCGGATTATGGGTCCAGTCCCAACGCTGACCTAAAGAACTGGACCAACGACCATCCCTTTCCCCCCGAACTTACGGTTGAAAATGTCTATCTGAAGAAGCGCCTGATTTCGTTGCGGCAGCAACAGGATGATCTAGGGGATCAGGTCATGCGCAAGCTAAATGACCCTGGGCTACGCACTGTCGCGGCAGCGTGGCAGACGGACATGCGCGCTTATCTAAAAAAATACCCTGATGGATTTGCGCCGGTATCACCCCGATTCGTTTGGGCTGGCAAGGACGAACGCAGCACTCTGGATGGCGATGTCATCGTGTTTGATGGCGAAGGGGAAGGCCAGGGACGGGCGCTTGAAGTGGCCGCACCACCCGGTGCGCTTTCGTCGATGCGTTTGGAACTAATTCCTCGCCCAGAGCATCAGGGACAGATTTTGCGGCGTGACACCGGTAGCGCCAAGGTGTCCGTGGCCCTATCCGTCGTCAGGGCGGCGGGGTTGGATTCACAAATCGTGCCGATCGCATTTGCCGATGCTGACAACAAGACGACCCGCTACGAACAGATGGCCGTGGTCCACGGCGTCGCCACCGGCTGGCAAACTGTGGCCGGGCTGCGGGATCATCGCCACGCGGCGGTCTTTCAGCTTGCTGCCCCTCTTGATCTGGGGGAGGGGGACACGTTGGTGGTCAAATTGGGGGGCAGTTTCTTGGGGGCGGTTCGCCTGGCACTGTCACCTTTGCCGCAGGTTTCCCCTGACAGTGCCATCACTGGATTTCCGCAGGCAGCTCTGGCGTCGGGGGCGAAACGACGGCTGGGACTGTTTACACTCCTTGGAAGCCCAGGGTTGACAGCCATGCTTGCCGACGAACGGAAACGCTACTGGGCGTTGTTCAGTGATGCGCTTGATTGCCACAATGGCCAGGCATCCACCTTGGTGACGTTGCCTCGCGAACCCCTGCTGACCAAGCTGTTGCCGCGCGGTAACTGGCAGGACGAATCGGGGGCCGTGCTGTCGCCGGCCACGCCGCATTTTCTGCCCGCTGCGCTGGTGTCAGACAATGAACGTCGCCTGACCCGGCTGGATCTGGCACGTTGGCTTGTCAGGCGGGACAATCCGCTGACCGCCCGGGTGGTTATGAACCGGCTTTGGAAACAAGTTTTCGGCACAGGTCTTTCTTCGGTGCTGAACGATCTGGGCGGGCAGGGCGAACCGCCAACCCACCCCGAATTGCTGGATTGGTTGGCGGCAGAATTTATGGACAGCGGCTGGGACATGAAACACATGGTGCGGGTGCTGGTTACGTCAAATGCGTACAGGCAGGACAGCCGCGCACGGGACGACATAAAAGAAGTCGATCCGTTAAACCGCTTGTATTCACGCCAGAACGCCCGTCGGTTGGATGCCGAACACGTGCGTGATGGCGCCTTGTTCATTGCGGGCCTGCTCGACCCCGACATAGGGGGGCCCAGCAGCCGCCCTTACCAACCACCTGGCTACTACGAAAATCTAAATTTTCCCGAACGTGATTGGGTGAACCAGACAGACAACCGGCAGTACCGCCGGGGCTTGTATACCCATTGGCAACGCACTTTTTTACATCCCATGTTGGTAAATTTCGATGCGCCTTCGCGTGAAGAATGTACGGCAGATCGGGGGATATCGAACACGCCCCAACAAGCCCTCACGTTGTTGAACGATCCGACCTTCATTGAAGCCGCCCGCGTGTTCGCGGGACGCATACTGTTGGATCGAAGCGCAAGAACCGACGACGTCCGACTCTTGCGCATGGTCCTGCTTGCTGTCGGGAGGCCGCCCCGACCTACCGAAAAGGATTCCTTGCTTGCCCATCTGGCCACTGAACGCGCGTATTTCTCATCCCACCCCGCCGATGCCCAGAACTTCCTCGGCATCGGGCAATCCAAACCGCCGTCGACTGTTTCCACTTTCGATCTTGCGGCCTGGACGTCTGTGGCCCGCGTCGTTCTTAACCTTCACGAAACCATCACCCGGTACTAGGGGACTGTCATGAATCGAAATTCAGGTTCAGCCGTTTTGCCCCAGCTTCTCCGTCGCAGCTTTTTGCACGGGTCAGGGTACGGGATTGGGGTCGCCGCCTTGAACACGCTGGCAGGTGGTTCAGGTCAGTCGGCCCATGCCGCCACCACGAATGGGTCGACCCCGGTCTTTCGCGGTGCCATGACATCCCCACACGTTCCCCCACGCGCCCGCCGGGTGATTCACCTGTGTATGGCCGGGGGACCGTCGCAACACGAAACCTTCGATTGGAAGCCGCAGCTAAAAAAATTGCACGGCAAACCATTTCCTGAATCCTTCACCAAGGGCCAGCAGCTGGCGCAATTGCAGAATGCCGAATTGCGCGCCCGGGGGTCGTTTGTCGGGTTCAAAAAATGGGGGAAATCGGGACAGGAAATATCAGACCTGTTGCCGAATATCGGATCTATCGCCGATGAAATTTGCATCGTCAGATCGATGCACACCGAACAGATCAATCACGATCCCGCCCATGCCTTCATGAACGCGGGCAGCATACTCAAGGGGCGCCCCAGCATGGGGTCGTGGGTGATGTATGGCATTGGCGCTGAAACCCAGAACCTGCCGGGTTTCGTGGTGTTGGTGTCGACCGGAATGGGCAGCGAACAGCCCATATCATCGCGGCAGTGGTCCGCTGGTTTCCTTCCCAGCCAACATCAAGGCATTCAGTTTCAGTCGCGGGGGGACGCGGTTCACTATGTCGGAAGCCCGCAGGGGGTTTCCCCAGAAGCACAGAAACGTGCGATTGATCAGATCAATTTGCTGAACCGAGATCTGTTCGCCGATCGCGGCGACCCCGAGATTCTGACCCGGATCCAGCAATACGAGATGGCATTCCGCATGCAGACATCGGTGCCCGAACTGACGGATTTTTCAGCAGAATCGCCCAAGACCCTAGACGACTACGGGATCAAACAGGCGGGCGATGGAAGTTTTGCATCCAACTGCCTGCTGGCCCGCAGGTTGGCTGAACGCGGGGTTCGGTTCATTCAGCTTTACCACCGCGCCTGGGATCACCACGGCGACATCGAAACCAAATTGCCAAAGGCGGCGGGGCAGGTCGATCGGGCTTCGGCGGCTTTGGTCAGGGATCTGAAACAACGGGGCCTGCTGGATGATACGTTGATCATTTGGGGGGGCGAGTTTGGACGGACGCCGATGGGGCAGGGGACGGGTCGAGATCACCACATCAATGCATTTTCGATCTGGATGGCCGGCGGCGGGATCAAACCCGGAATGTCGTTTGGCCACACTGACGAACTGGGTTATGGACACATCAAGGATGGGCAGGAAGTCGCCGTTCGCGATCTGCACGCGACGATGCTGCATCTACTGGGCATCGACCACACGCGGCTGACGGTTCGGTTCCAGGGACTTGATCAGAAACTGACCGGCGTCGAAGAAGCCAGGGTGGTCAAGGCGCTGATCAAATCCGCCTAAATCAGATGCACCCGGGCCCTTCGACCTTGCCTAGTCCGGGACAAACAACGGCCTCGGGCCACTGGGCGACCTGGTGATATACGGTGCAGCTATCGACGACACTGGAACGCTCGACAACCAGTTCGCCACCATTAAACGTCATGGTCACCGCACAGACACCAACGACGTCATCGGCTACGTAGGGGGTGGCTCCGGTGTTCTGACCGCCCCCGCTTTGGACGGAACTCATGGCCACGGAAAACTCTGGAATGGGTGTTCGGCCCAGCTTGACACGCTTGTTAAACTCGCCCGGGGCAAGGGTTAGCGATCCGGCCTCGACCCGCGCGGATTGGCCCAGTTCCATGATCTGCCAGCCGATGCGGGGGACTTCAAAACCGACCCGGGCCCCGCGCGAAAACAGCAAGGTGGTTGGTGATGTTGGCCGCGCGGTGATCAACTGACCGCCTACGCCGGCGGGTCCCTGGCTGGCACTAAGAAAATCCGCAAGGACCAGCGACCGGGATAGGTCGTAGGCGCGCGGCAAGGGGACGACGGTTTGTGTCTGACCGCCCTGAATTCGCGTTAGGTTCCGGGCCACGGACATATCCTCGCCGTTGGTGAATTCGACAACCTGCCACGCGACGGCAAACTGTGAGGCAACAGACCCATTGAGCTGAAGTTCTAGGGTGCGGGCATCCTTGAGCCACGCGACCACGGGATCGTTTGAATCGAAGGTCATGTTGCTAGGGTCGGGGGTCTTGGACCACAAGGCGAACGAACGATCAGGGACCACGGGTGGGTTCAGGGCGATCGTTGTCGTGGCCCCTGTTTGTTTCGCCACCCCGCGCTGGACCCGGACGCCATTCGAAAATTCCAGGACGTAGAAGCGAAGATCGACCGTCACGATGGTGTTTGAATTTGTGACCCGGGTGAATTCGACGACCGTGCCGTTGTCGTTCAGGCGCGCGCGAATTTCTGAATCTACGGGGCGTGCCCCGGCGTGGCGCGTCTGGAAGATGACGAACGACCGGGTTGGATCGACCGGGACGATGCTGATGCCGGTGAGGGCATCAGTCTTGATGGTCAAGGCGCCTGTCTGGACCCCCCTGAGCACCGCAGTGGTTTTGTTGCAATGACGGCGGGGGCTGCCGGATCACCAAAAAACAAATAGTGCTCTGTGGCCGTTGCTGCCGGAGAAACAGCCGCGGACAGGCGCCACCACACCCGCGTGGTCGTCGCATTCCATTTCGATCGCTCGTCGACAAAAAATGGAACTTCTACCCAGGCGCTTCCATTCCAAAAACCGATGTGAACGTCCCGCCCATCGGTTTTTGAAATTGTCCGCGCAACTAAGGCGGCGTGGTCGAAGGTGTGCGATACAAAACTGCCAGCAGGCAAGCCGCGCGCGCCGCCGGGCACAGGCAGGGATATCCGGCGGGTGAATTCCTTCTTCCACCACGCGGGACAAACCGGACCAAGTGGCAAGGCGACGTCGACTGCCGGGATGATGGGGGCGGCGTCATTTTCGGCGCGGGGAGGGCGGGTCCCACCGGCATCAGCACTCCCTCCGCCTCGACCGGACGGCACGTCTCGCTGCCCCCCTTGTCCATTCATTCCCGCTGCGCCGGAAATCAACCTGCCCTGACGCTCGCCCGACGCGTCGATGTCGGGTGGCGGTGCTTCAAAAGCGGGATTCGGCGCCACACACCCAAAGGTCGCCCAGACCGCTACCGCGCGGCAGACGGGACGGAGCCCGTGTTTCTCGGTAGAGCCTAGGCGCATTCCACCGTGATCCAATCGGTGGATCGTTTCTTTCGCTTGAACGATCCTGCGGTCAGTGAAGGATGGCGGCGCCGTTGGTGCCTTTGCGTGGCGCAGCGGGTGCAGGCGTGGCGGGCCCGGCGGTAGGGGCGGCAGCCTTGACGGGTGCTTCGGCGACAGATACGGCGTTTCGGCGCGTGCCGACCGATCGTGGCAGATTTGGTTTTCGCGCCGTATTTTCGGCAGGCACGGCCACCACCGTATGTGGAGCAGCGTCCGGGATGGCTGGGCGTGAGGCGACCACCGGGACAGGTGTAGGGGCAGCGGCCACAGGTGGTGCAGGCGAGGGCGCAGGCGCCGCCGCGGGGCCCGTCGAGGCCTCGGGAGCCTTGCGAAGGGTGACGAACCCTCCTACCCCCAATAGCGTAGCGACAACGGCGGTCCCTGCGATAAACGCTATCCGCCTGGCGGGGCGAACCATCGCGGTCTTTTCGGCCGCTGACGCACCAAGAGTCGAATCCCCCCGGTCGGCGGCTGAAGACCCGGTGGGGATCGCGATCCCAGCCCCTGCGCCGTCGCCCCCAGCGCGGGCACCTGCCTTGGCCGCAACTGTTTCTGCCGCTTTATCGGCGCTATTGTCGGGCGACGGGCGGCCGACCGTGTTGCGCGGTTCGCGGGCGAAATTCGATTCCCAGACCGCCCGTATCCGCGCCGATGCAAATGGCAGCAGGACGCGGCCAAAATGATAAAGCGACGGAAATCGTTCCGTCTGATCCACCGACAGACCCTTCAAGATGGCTTCTTCGAGCCCCGGGGGCACAGTGGGGACCAGTTCGCTAGGCGGCGTGATGTTGCCATCGCCAATGCTGCGCAGGATCGCCAAGGTGTTGTCGCCCCGGTGGGGACGCTTCCCCGTTAGGCATTCGTACAGAATCAGGGCCAAGGCATATTGGTCAGTTCGACCGTCGACAAATTTTGCGCCTCGCGCCTGTTCGGGCGACATGTAGGCGACAGTGCCCATGACCGCCGCCGTTCCCGTCAACGAAATTCCCCCCGTCGCGGGATCCATCAATTTCGAGACACCGAAGTCCAGGACCTTGGGCACAACGTCGCCCGTGCGGATGTGGGACAGGAAAATGTTGTGAGGCTTCAGATCTCGATGAATCACGCCCTCGTCGTGTCCTGCGGCGACAGCGGCAACAATGGGAATCATCAGATCCAGCGTTTCTTCCACATAAAGCGGCCCGCGCTGCACGATGAACTGCTTTAAATCCAGTCCCTCCATGAACTCCATCACCAAAAATGGCATGCCGTCGTGAATGTCCACGTCGGTCATGTCCACCACATGGGGATGGCGGATGCGGCAGGCGGCCTCGCCCTCGCGCAGGAACCGTTGGCGGGCAATTTCCCGGGTCGCCAAATCGGGGTGTAGGGTTTTCAGCGCCACCCGTTTTCGTAGGTCAACGTGCAGGGCTTCGTACACCGCCCCCATGCCGCCCGCGCCGATCATGCGGATGACTTCGTATTTTCCGATGCGGGTTCCGGCCGGTATGACGTCGGGGTCGCGTTTCATTTGGCTGAAAAATCAGTAACCAACGCCCCTAACAGCGCGGTTCCGACTCCAGCGGCAATTGTACTGCCAATTAGCCAGTTCGTGCGTCGCTCTCTTCCTCGACCATCGTCAAAACCCGTGCGGGTGGGGGCATCTTCGTATTTTTTATTGGCCGCAAGGACGTCCAGGCCCGACCAGGTGGTCAGGCAGCCTAGGATCACGGTGGCCGCCACGGCCCCATAGAAGATTGCACGGGGAACGGGTTTGGCGACCACCGGGGGCGGGGCCCATGCGACGGCTAGGGCGGCGGTCGTGTTGTCCGCCGTGGAGGCCGGGGGGCGAAGTGGCGAAGGTTCTAATGGCATCAAATGGAAGATCTCGCGCGAAAGGCCACCAGGGGTCACAACGACGCTTCGCTGGACCGCCGCGTGCCCAGGGGCGGTAATCCGGACCGCGACGGTGCCCGCAACCAAACGCAGAGGACGTTGCAGGGGCAGGGCACCTGCTAGCTGCCCGTCCACCCACAACTGTGACCGGGCGGTTTCGCTGATGATGTCCAGGCTACCCAGTCGCAGTTGAACGCCGTTCAAAGATTCTTCCAGGGCTATCCGGTTGGCTGTGATCCAGGCGTCGTCCGTGGCCGCCAAGGCGCCTTGCAGGTCGGCCTCGGCCTCGGCCCATTTGCCCAGCGCCTGTTCGGCCAACCCCATCTGGGCACGGGCGCGTGCGGTCTTCCACTGCTCAAATACCTTGCGGAACACCGCCAGGGCGGCACGGTCGTCACCCTTTTCTCGCAGCGATACGCCTCGGCTGATCTCGATTTGTTCATCCGTTGCGGCCTGGGCGTGCGCCATCAAGGTGGTTGTCGCTCCCATCGTCAATACCCCGCAGGCCACGCCAAAACGTATGGACTTCATGGTGTCTGGACTCGCAATCTGTATTCCAGTGGCAGGTTCTGTTTCATCTGCAAACGCAGGAAATATTCGCCAGCGTCCAACCCTTTGGCAAACGCGTGTCGTTCGTCTAGCGAAGGGCACCCTTCGCCGGAAGCGGCTTCGCCTTCCCCCAGTGATGCCCCATCGTTGTTGAGCAAGTCAAGCCGCATGGTGGGCCCCCCCGGGGCACAGGCAAGGCCCGATACCCGCTGCACATTGGCAATAATCGTGCCTCCAGCCTTGATCTTGACAGCGTACATGTCGACATCGCATGCGGTGGCCAGGGTTCCCGCAGCCGTCGCTGCCGAAGCACCCGGCGGGAACACATTGGCCGCGCGGGGGTCGTCATTCGGTTCTAATTCTTTGTCCGAGCCTTCGGCCATTTCTTTTCGGCACAATTTGTCGCACCCATCGCCCGACACGACATTGCCATCGTCACAGGTTTCTGAATGTTCCGGCGCGCCGCCGCTGCCACAAACCGGCCGCGTGATGATGACGTCGAACGGTCCCGCGCCTGCAGGTTCACGGCTGTCGAAACCCACGAAATAGGTCTGGGTGCGGGGGGCGACAAACGACAGGTGTTCGGCCTTTCCCGCCCCACAGTCATCAATGCCCATGCCCCGCTGGCATGATCGGGTGTCACATCCCGCAAGAATATAAATCGCGGGGTCGGTGGTCGGCGAATCCGTGTTGGCGTGGATGTGCCATTTTTCCCCCTCTTTCATGTCCACCGCGACGACGCCATCCGGACCTCGGTATTCCGACCCCGGAAGACAGGCCAAGTCACGCACATCATCCTTCATCCCGCGCGTATCAATTGAAAACAACATCGCGCTGGACATGATGTTCGGCGACGGTAGATCGCAGCGTTCGCCCAAGGAAACCGTGACACCGGGGCCTTTGCCCAAATCCGTAGGCGAGATGATGGGCCCGTCCGTCGTTTCGGATGCGCCCGCGTCCCCGTTCGCCTTGTAAAGCGACCCGTCGAAAACCCGGCATCCACCTGCCGCTGTCAGAAGGAGAACCAGAGAAAATACCCCTGTGGGTCCCCTTAGATGCTGCGTTTGGAACAATGTCACGATGCTCGGCGCGGATTTTCGCCCAGGTGCGTTCAGAGGGCAAGACAGTTTCAGCTACCCACTGTCTACCGGGGTTTACGGGTGTATGGCGCATCCGGACGGTGTAAAGCGGCGGCGCTACAAAAGATCAGGCGGTGACTGCCGATGTGAACTGGGGTCTGTTAGAAATAGAAGTAGAGGTTTTTGATGTACCCACGATGTATGGCCTGGCTAGGAATTGCGCTGGCGGTCGTGATCGGATGTTCGGGAGACATCGACGAAGGAGGCTCAGCCCCGGTTGTGGGGGGGGGGGGGGGGGGGGGGGGGGGGGGGGGGGGGGGGGGGGGGGG
>JAYUUT010000013.1:0-14614 GCA_043754455.1 Myxococcales bacterium | reverse complement strand
GCTGGAATCCCAGTGCCGGGGAAGGGGCCCTTACAGCAGGCGTGTTGTCGCAGGCCCTATCACCTCTGGGTGAAATGGGGGGCGACCTGACATCGGATGTTGCGGTCGTTACGGGATTAAATCACAAGCAGACAGTATTGGCAGGGGCGCACGACGGCGTGTTCATTTTTAGCGGCGGTCCCAATGTGAAATCAAGTCTCTCTGCTTTTCCACTGCCTGGCGGACCTTCGGTTGATACGGTCCTAGCTGCGAAACTGGGCACCAGCACCAGGCTTCAATCTCTAGCGGTGTCAAACGACAAAAATGACCTTATCAATTGGTCCATTTTGTCTTGGGGGCCGACCGGGCAGCCCATTACCCCCTATCGCAGCCCCAGAGCGCTTTTTGATAAACTGTTCGCCGGCGCGGGTTCCACGCCCAAATCCGTGGGCGGACAGGATCTGGCCGCGCGCAGCACCCAGCGAGAAAAAAGCCTACTGGATTTTATCAAGGCGGATGCCGAGGGGTTGAAGCGCGAGTTATCCCCTTACGACCGTGCCCGGATTGACGAACATCTTGCAGCCATTCGCGAAGTCGAAAAACAGTTGCTCCGGGTCGATCCCCCTTCTGGATCGCCATTTGCGGGCGCCGCTTGTGACAAACCAAATGCTGTTGCCGCAGTGGACGAGACGGACTTCGTCACACGAGGCCGGGTGCTGATGAATCTATTTGTCCTGGCCCTCAAATGCGATCTGACCCGGTTTGGCACCTTTAACTACCAAAATTCGGACGCCAATCAAAAATGGCCCGGTGTTTCGGAGGCCGATCACACCTCATCACACGAATCAAGCGATGACGTTGTTTCCAAGATCACCCAGCTCAAGATGCAGGAATTTGCGTTCATGTTGCGTCTCATGAAATCAATTCCAGAAGGGGCGGGCACCCTTTTGGACCATTCCCTGGTTTTGTGCAGCAGCGAAATTGGCCAAGGCAACAGCCACAGCACCACGGATCTGCCTGTCATCATTGCCGGACGCGGCGGCGGTTTCAAGCCCGGGAGGCTGCTCAAACGCGCCGGTTCCAACTACAACGACATGCTCTGTTCGATGATCAACTACGCGGGCGTTCCCACGGACAAGTTCGGAATGGAAGGAAACGGCCCGCTTTCGGGCCTCTGACCGATCATTCTGGCAAGGCCACTGCCTCCAAAGAATCCAGTTCGGGACCCCCGCCTCGGTTGCCACTGCCCGCGGCGATGAACACCCGCGTCCCCAGCGCCGCCGCCTGCGTGCCATGACGACCCCGCACAAGTGGTGCCAGGCGGTGCCAGATCGATGTCGGGATATGCAGCGCCTCGACTTCGGCATGCGCAGTCGGTTGCGCGCCGCTTTCGCCACCGATAACCAAGATCCAATGTCCCCGCGCGATGGTTGTCGTTCCCGCGCGCGGCGTGGGCAACAGCCCCGCGGGACCAGGCAGGGTGTTCCAGGTTTTGGTGGAAAAATCGAAGACATCCGTCTCGGCCATGGTTCGTGTGAAGGTTTCGTTGGTCTTAGCCGACGTGGTGCGACCACCGGCGGCGAACAGTTTGTTGCCGACAATGGCCATCTGGAAATGATCGCGTGGCCTGGGGGCATCGGGCAGGACCTCCCAGGTTCCTGTGGCAATGTCGAGGGCGTCGAACCACGGGACGAACCCGCCATTGTGGCCCGCTGTCAGGCCCCCCGCGACGTAGATCTTGCCTTCATGCAGGGCCGCGCCTGCTGCGCCCCTGCGCCTCTGCACGGGGATGGTGGGTCCCCGGCGCCATTGATCGCGCGGTGGATCGTAGATCAGCACGTCTTGCACGGCGGGCTCGGCGGGGTATTTGCCGGTTAGGGCCCCGACCACATAGATAACCCCGTCGTGAACGACAGCCTGAAAATGGTGAATCTCGTGCGGGGTGGGCGCGCCCGTTGTCCAGCTACCTGTCGCCGGATCAAAAATGTCGACAGGTTTCATCCCGCGTCCGCCCATCAAATACAACTTGCCACCGGCTGCGGCCATAGCGCTTTCGTGCCGCGCATGTGGCGCCCCCTGCGCGGTGACGGTTGTCCAGGGGATGGCGGCCAATGGCCGGGACGCAGCACAGGCGCCGAGGACCAAAGGAGCAAGGGCAAGGATCGAACGTGGCAATTTCATGGGCAAACGGGTTACCACGAGATAACTTGCCCTGGCAAACCCGATTGCGGGACCGGTTTTGGAACTCCTAGAATCCGGGAGGGGCCAACATTTCGACGTTGTTCGGTGGCTCGCGGCCCACGTTTGCCGACGGGCATTTTACCAGGTTGTGTTCGTCCAGTGCGCAGGCGATCCAGTAGTTCGCGGCCACCTGGCGGACAGGCCCTAGTTCGCTGGTCTTTTGTCCCCAGCAGATCCCCGTTCCGTTCACCCGCACCGCGCATCCGTACACAATGCCGACGCTGACCGATCGAACTTTCAAGCCCGCGGGGCGATTTTTGACGCTGGAAAGGTTTGTGGACCCCCAACACTGGACGTCGTCGTTCATGTCGACGGCGCATGCCACGGGGGGCCGCAGGTGGGCCATGCCGGAATCAACGGGCTCCTGTTCGGAATGGACGGTCAGGTATTTGGCCTTCAGTCCCGCAGGCGGCGCGACCATTTTGGAGCCCCAGCACACAACCAGGTCGTCCAGGCCAATGGCACAGTTCATGGATGGCCCCACCGCCAGAAATTTGGCCTTCAGGCCATCAGGGACGCTGTTGCCGCCCTGACCCCAACATTTCATAAGGCCATCGGACTGCCGGATGCAGCCGTGATTGTCGCCTAGGCCAATCTGAACAACGGCCTTCGCTACCGGTCGGGCCACGTCGGCGACCGGTCCGCCCCAACAATCGAACGACTTGTCCCCAATTGGCTCTTGGAAGATCCCACAGGTCGTCAGGTGCGTGTTGGCAATCACCTTGAATTTTGTCTCGGCGTATTTTGTGGGCACGCGAACGCGCGAGCCCCCGTTGGATTCGCAGCAGTCTGTACCGCCGCCGCCCTTGCAGCGGATCTTGCCCGAGGTTTCGATCCAGCACGACGACGAATGGCCCGGGGCGAAGGTCGTCGGAAAAAATTTCATCGAATCGCCTTCGGCAATCGGCGTCGTTGGGGTGATGGGAACGCTGTCGCCAGCATCCGGCGCGCGCGCCACCCTAGATCCGGCGTCCGGGGTGGAGGGCGAAGGCGCTGGCGACCCTGGAGGCGCGGGCGGGGTTGCTGTCGTTCCTTCCGGGGTCGGTGGCGCAAACATGTCCCGCGTTGTGACAGGGGATGTGGCGGGCGCGGTCGGTTTGGGCGATCCGCCTGTGCCCGGATCGGGTAGGGCCGGATCGGGTGTTTCTGGCCTGGCCGCCGGACTTTCAGCTCCGCACGAACCCACGGCCATAGAAAATGCGAAGAGGGCCCAAAACATCAGCCTGCTCATGGGGACGGTTCACAGCATCAGCCGTGCCACGTTGTCTACACGGGATTTTCTGTGGATCAGCGGTGGATCCCCTGCGTTGGGCGCGATCATGTGATCACGCCGATCGCAGGGGGAAGCCCACGCCCGTCCCGTCAGTTACAGGACAATGTGGTGCGGAAGACCAGCACCTGGTTTACTGAGAAGCCAAGCCTTCCGATCACGCTGATCTCAGCACGCCCATCGCCGTTCAAATCCGCGACGTTGACGGATGACAGATTGGCAGTTGAGGCCGCCTGTTGGTAAACGAATGAGCCGTCCCCGTGACCTCGCAAGACTGTCAAGGTTCCCGGGTTGTCTAAGCCGACGACGATATCGTTGGTGCCATCGCCATCGCCATCGACGTCGCCTACGGCGATTGATGAATTGTACCCTCCGTTGGCTGCCACAATGTTGCTTGCCTTGAACGCGCCTATCACGCCGCCATCATTGATCAGGGTTTCGACGTGGTCTTGGAACGCCAGTACGAGGTCAGAAAACGCATCCCCGTCGAGCCGAGCCGCGTAGAAACTCTGAAGGTTTAGCGAAACGGACTTTTCCCCGGCGGCGACCAAGGCCCCGCCTTGAACCTTGAAGACCGATAAGGTGGTGCCGCTGCTCGAAATCCTGGCCGTCACAAGCTCGTTTTTTCCATCGCCGTTAAAGTCTGTGGCAAGAAGGTGCGAGTATCCACACTCTGTGTTGACAACGCTGCCCGGCTTGAATGTTCCATCTCCGGCCCCCGCGAACCAAACCAGTCCCACTCCGCCTCCGCCTTCGAACGATCCGGCAATCACCGCAAGATCTGGTTTTCCGTCGCCGTTGAGTTCGGCAACAACAAACGAGTTTATGTAGCCATTGAAGGAATGGCCAAGGGGACCTGTGAAGGTTCCCGATCCCGTTCCCAAGTACGTCGCAACGTTCCTTCCATCCGGGAGGGTGATCAAATCCAATTTTCCGTCCCCATTCAGATCGGCGGTGGCGCTTCGGTAGAAGGATCCGAATCCGGCGGGTGTGGGAACAAGTTTTGCGGCCTCGAAGGTTGCATCCCCGCGGCCTTTGAGGAATCCAAATCCTGGGGAGATGTAGTAGTCCCAGCGACCAAAGACGAGGTCAGTCTTTCCGTCGCCATCAAAATCACCTGCGATGAGGTTCTGCGGATCCCCTTGCACCCCGTTGGGAATCGCCAATGGGGGCCGCAGGATCGCCTCACAGCATTTAGCGGCGGCACAATAGGCAGGGGAAGGACAGGCGCCCCCCGGATTTAGCGCGCCACATGTTGGGCAGGGGCCCTGGTCGACCCAGGCGCCCTCGTTGGTGCAGGACTCCAGTCTTCCTGCCGTGCAGCGCCGTTGCCCCGGGGCGCAGGTCCCAACGCAGGCGCCTGCGCTGCAGGCGTTGCCACAGGGCGCCGCCACGCTGATATCGGCCGCACGAGATCCAGGCGCGACCCCGCCATCCCATCCCCCTCCGCCACAAGTTCCCACAGAGACACCAATACAGGTCTTTGTGCCCACGATGCAATTGATTTGGCACGCGTATCCGGCGTCTGATCCGGCCGTCCCATTCGCGCCCATGAGCCCAAGGGGAAGGGTGGGCAGCAGGTATCCAGAGCCGACGTCCCCGATGTACCCGATTCCACCATCAGCCTGGACAGGAGTGAAAATGACTGAACCCGCATCAATGTTATCGACGATGCTATTGCCACCAGCATCAGTGGTGCCGATGAACCACGGCGCGTCGGTGTTTTGAATGAAGCCCGAATCTGGGAAGATCAATGGGGCATCGGATCCCGGGTTCAGAGCCCCATCAAAGATTGATCCCGGGGACCCGGCATCGGGTGCCAAAACAATTTGCGGAACCACATTTGCATCCGGGTAGGTCAGGAGCGGCATTCTGTCTGGGGCGAGGTCAGGAGAGGTGGGAATTAGCGAGATGTCGGGCGCGCGAGGGGCCGCGTCTTCTGTCGTGCGGGCGCTGTCAGGCGGGCCGCTTCCCATGTCCGGAACAGAATTTTCGATCGTGTCCGTTCGAGCAACATCTGGTCGTGGTGCAAGGGCCTGATCTGCGGACGCCGATGGTCCGTCTGCGGGTTTGGGCCTGGCGTCGTCGAGGGCCGCAGCGCCGTCCGACCCGTCGTGGTTGCTGTTCGAAGCAAGAGGCTTCGATCCGCACCCAACACTGAATGAACCGAAGATCCCCAAGATTACGAATTGAAGGCTCATTTTATAGGTCATACAAGAAAGTCTATCGTCGATTTTTCCTAGGCGTCGTGAAAATTTGCGCAATGAAGCAGTCCGGCGTGACTTGAGTCACAGAGGCTTGTGCGTACTTCGAGCCGCATGAAGGGGCCCGTCGCGCGCTGGTCGGCCCTACCGTCAAAAATAGGTGCGCCGGCCGGCCGCCAGCGTGCGCCCCTGGGCCAACAACGTGGATCGTTCGTCCGGGTTCAGCGGCGCATAGGCCCGGGCCACGTCGACGGCTTTGCGAACTTCGGCCTCGTTAGAAAATCCCACCAGCGCGGTCGCAAGGTTTGGAATATCCAGCGCGTAGCGAATGGCCCGCTCGTGGAACGCGGCAAAATTGCCCGCTGTCCGTCCGTCATAGGCCCAATTGATCCCGCCCCCGAGTATCTTCATCCCGACGATGCCGGTGTTACGTCGACGCGCGGTCGGCAACACCATGTCTTCGAAATTGTATTGCGGCGTATCGCGGTCAACAAAGTTAAGCGTATTCATTGTCAAATCGATTTCATCGGTATCGATGACTGGCGCAAATTTCGTGATTCCTTGATGTCCGCTGGTCCCCAAAAATCGGATCAGTCCGCGTTTTTTCGCCTCGAGCAATCCGGCGATTGTTCCGTTTGGGCCCATCACTTGGGTCAGATCCCAAACACCCAAATTGTGAATGTGAGCCGCGTCCACGTTGTCCACGCCCAGCCGACGCAGGCTCTGCTCTAACTGGCGCAGGATTCCGTCACGGGTTGGCTGCGTCGGCTCGACCTTGGTGACCAGGAAGACGTCTTGGCGCCGCGTCTTGAGAATCGGCGCCAGCTTCATCTCCGCGTTGCCATAGCGTTGCGTCGTGCTGCCATAATTTGGGGCCGTATCGAGGTATGTGATCCCCAAATCGATCGCGAGTCCCACGGTGCGCGTCACCATATCGGGCGTCGAATTGTCGCTACCCAGCGGTGCCGTGCCGAAGCCCAGCAACGAAACCGAGACGCCCGTCCGTCCCAGCATGCGCATCGCCAAGCGTCCGGCGCTGGCGGGACGATCAGCCGGCGCGCCCGTGCCTACATCGGCAGGCAGAGCGTGCGCATCCACCGAGCTCCCTTCGTCAGATCCGGCCCTCGCATCAACCGAGGGGGCGCTAACACCCGAACCGCCGGCGCCACCCTGACCCAGGGGCAGATCAGAGCTATCGTAGCTTCCGACCGCGCCGTCCGAAACCGCGGACGTCGCTGACGAGCCACAACCGCCTAACGCGGCGGCCCCATTACCTAAGAGAGAACCTGCGATGAAACGACGACGTGTTACAGCCATAACAACCTCCCGTCTTTCAATTATACCGCAGGACCCAAGGCTTCATGACGAAATTGGACCCGCAGGTCAGGTGATCGGTTTTTCCATCGCGTGTTTGCGGGCGTGACGGCGGTCAGCTTCTTCGACTGAATGGGATTGGAACAGATCTTTGTCGCGTTTGCACCTCCGGGCCAGGCGCCCGTAGTGTTCATGCAGAACGTTCAATTCTCCTTCGGTCAGATCTTCCACGTCGATAAGCTGGTTGCTAGCGCCTGATACGGCGGCGACCAATTCATTCAGTTTCAGTTGAATCGCCAGCGCGTCTTTGTTTTGGGCCCGCTGAATCAGGAACACCATCAGGAAGGTGATGATGGTGGTCCCGGTGTTGATAACCAGTTGCCAGGTGTCTGAAAAATGAAACAGGGGACCTGTTAAAAGCCAGGTGACGATGACCAACGCTGCCAGGGCGAAGGCCCAGGAACTGCCGGTCCAGGTGGTCACCCGTCGCGACATCGTTTCCAGCGCACGACCAAACGTTGACGTTGCTTTTTTCGATCCTGAATGTCTGGCCATGGCCGCAGTCTAGTGCACCGTCTTCGAAATAGCGTCGGCCGGACTTGAGGCTATTTCGAAGAGGGTGCACTAGGCTGCCTTGGCGCGCTAAAGATCCGCCTGAGCCAAATAGAATTTGTTGTTTCGTTCGTCGACGATGCGCAGCGAGGCCTGGGTTTCAGGGGGCAGGTTGCCGCGCAGGCTTCCCAAACGTCCCTGTTCGACGATAAAAAACGCGCGGTGGCCCCGGTTGCGGCCAATCCATTCTTTCAACTGTTCCACGTTGCGGTCGCCCAGAAATACCGTGCGCGAAACTAGCGGCCCTTCAAAGATTTCGTTCTTGGTATAAAAGGTTTCTCCCCGCCAATACATTTGCCAGGCGATCAGGCGTTCCTGGGGTGATCGCCGCATTTTGTAATACGAGGCGATGAGTGGCTTTTGCGACCAATGGGCTGCGGTTTTTGGTGCGTAGACATCCAGGATGAAGACTGTGAACGCGACGGCCACAAGCCCTAGCAACAAGGGACCAACATGACGAAGTTTCGGGATAAAAGCCCACGCGAAGGTCAGCAACGCACAGCCTGTGGCCAAGGCAATGATGGGGGCGCGAAAATCCAAATCCGCGGGCCACGGGCGGCCCAGCGGCGTGTTGACGTAGTCGTAGGAAAACAGCCAGATGAAATATTGGGCGCTTTGTGGGCTGTTGACGAGATCGTGGGTGATCACGGCTAACAGTGGCAATCCGGTGATGGCCGAAGCCCGCGCCACATGACGGCGGCCATGGGTGGCGACATCGTCCAAAAAACAGCCCAGCACCAGGGCCAACCCCGGCAGGCCGGGCAGGATGTAGTGATGAAATTTCGTCATCGACAACGACACGATGGCGTACGCAGCGACGAACCAGATGGCGCCAAACCAATAGATCTCACGACGAAAATCGTTGGGTTTCACGTTGCGGAACGGCCGCATCAACACCCAGGCCAAGGCCGACGGCAGCAACGCCACCCAGGGCAAAGTCGCATAGCCCAGTTCGCGAAGAAAATATTCGAAGGTGCCGCGATCACCATGTCGACCCGACACCAAACGTCGCCAGTGGTTGTCACCATAAAGTTCATCCCAAAACGGAAACCCGTGTCGCACCAACATCGCGTGATGCCACGGCACCGCCACCACCGCACATCCCAGTAACGACACCAAGACCGCGCGGGGCAGTTGCGCCCGGCCGAGGCGTGCCCAATTCCAGGTGAATAGCAGGTAGGCCAGGAATACGATCACCGGCAGCCCCAGCCCGGCTAGACCTTTGGCCAGCACGGCAAGGCCACATAAAATGGCTGCCAGATACAAATAGAATGGCGCCTTATACCGGGTGGTGGTTGCCAGCCACAGAAAGCCGATGAATCCGAATACATACGGCAGCATCGTCACGAACCCGGGCACCACGCGCGCCCGATCCCGAAACGGTGTCCACCGCAGTTGCAACGAAATGGCCAAAATCTGCGGCAACACGACGATGACGAACAGAGCGACCGTGCCATAGAACAGCGGATGGTGCGGCCACGTCAGGCGTGCAAAAAGGCGCGAGTGCCGGCGGGGCAGGGGGGTGTCGTCAGAATCAAACAGGGCCAAGGCCCCCAGGGCCAGCGCCAGGGTCATGGGGCCGACAAACGGCATGTCCGTCATGGCGTTGCGCGCGACCAGGCCGAACAGCGGCATCGTGCCGAGGGCGACGGCGGCCAAGATGCCGGCCCGACGGCTGACAAATCGCGACGCCATCAAATAGACGCCATAGATCGCCATCAGGGCCATCAACGCAAACGGCAGCCGCATCGCCCATTCGGTGCGCGTGTCCAGCGCCATTTCGCCCGGGGCGCCTGTGCCGACCCCGAACAGTTTGAAGGACAGGCACAAGATCCAGAATGTCAGGACAGGTTTGGACCAGAAATAGTCGCCCACATCTAGGGGCGACCCCGCCCACCACAGGCTAATGAAATCGTTGCGCATCGCCATTTGTCGGGCGACCTCGCCGTAATGGGTTTCCCACGGATCCCACAGCCCATAGCTGCCCGCAAATGGCACATACAGCAGCAGGCCGAAAATCAGGACGCCCAGGGTGACCTGCCATTGGGGGCGTTGATCCAGCCATGACGACGGCGGCGAAATCGGGGCGGCTTCAGGCGATTGATCGGTCATGGCGGTGGCTTAGGTGCGGGGTTGGCGGCGGTGAAACCACCAGGCGGCGGTGGCGCAGATGATCCCCACTGTCAGCCCGGGCGCCCAGATTTGGGTGATTTGGGGACGCCAATAAGATTCGGGGGATTTTCCGGGGCGGTGACGTTTGACGAAATCGATCTGGGCGGCCACAAAGGTACCGACCAAGGCCAGTAGTGCCAAGGTGGCCAAAATTCGCACAAGCCCGGAAGGGCGGCGGGGGGGGGCAAGGGGGGCCGAAGCCATCAGGAGACGTCTTCTACCGCACCCAACCCGCGATGCCCACGGTAGTCTACGGGCCGTGGCGACCCTTAATTCCGTGTCCCGCCGTTTGGCGGCCGCTGTCGATGCCCTTGGTTTCGCGCGGCCCATCACCCACGTGCAAAACCCGCTGGTTTATGCCCGCGTTCCGCACGAACTGTATCTAAAGGCGGCGGGTGGGGGCCCCAAAGACGCGCTGTTCCTGGGCATGAACCCGGGCCCCTTCGGTATGGCCCAAACGGGCGTGCCGTTCGGGGATGTGGCCATGGTGCGCGATTTTCTGGGCATCGAGGCCAAGGTGTTGCCCCCTACAGGAACACATCCCAAACGCCCCGTGCAGGGGTTTGCGTGTACCCGCCCCGAAGTCAGCGGCACCCGTTTGTGGGGCCTGATGCGTGATCGTTGTGGCACGGCGGATAAGTTTTTCTCACGATTTTTCGTGGCCAACTATTGCCCACTGGTCTTTATGGAAGAATCCGGCCGCAACTTTACCCCTGACAAACTGCCCGCCCGGGAACGCATGGCGCTGTATGCGGCTTGTGACGAAGCCCTGCGCGGCATGGTCGCGATTCTTCAACCCCGCTGGGTCATTGGGGTGGGCGCCTTTGCAGAAAAAAGAGCCCGTGAGGCGCTTATGGGCATGGATCTAAAAATCGGCACCATCTTGCACCCCAGCCCCGCAAGCCCCGCCGCGAACCGGGACTGGGCGGGCACCGCACTTCGGCAGATGACGGCGATGGGAATTTCGATTTGATAGGCCCGCTGCCGCGTGATTTGAACCTTCGTCGCGTTCGCGGCATCATGCGGCCATGCGTGCCACCCGCCGGAGCCTTGTCGGATCGCTGATTGCTCTATCGCCCCTGGGAGTTGTGGGGGCGGGGGCCGCACCATTGCCCCGAAAACCAGCCGGGTTGCGTCTGTCCCGCAACGACAAATTGTGGATGGTTGGTGATTCGGTCACCGACGCTGGACGCAAGGATCCGGGCGAAGGGCTGTTCGATGCCATCGGAAAAGGGTACGTGGCCTTGGTTGATGGCCTGCTGGGGGCTGCCTATCCCGATCTGGGGATTCGCGTGGCCAATAAGGGCATTTCCGGCAATACCACGCGCGATCTGAAGACGCGCTGGCAAAAAGACGTGCTGGACGGCAAACCCCAGTGGGTGTCAGTCATGATCGGGATCAACGATGTCTGGCGCCAGTTCGATGTGCCCCGCATCAGCGAAATGCATGTGTTGCTGCCCGAATACGAACAGAATCTGGATGAATTGATCGCCAAAACCGTGACGCAGGTCAAGGGCATGGTGCTGATGACGCCCTATTATCTGGAACCCAACCGTCAGGACGCCATGCGGATGACGATGGATCGCTACGGCGCAGCGGTGAAGAAGATCGCGCAAAAATACGGCACGTTGTTCGTGGACACACAGGCCGCGTTCGATAGGCAAATGAAACACAACTACCCCGCGTCCCTGGCCTGGGATCGCGTCCACCCGAACCACATCGGACAGATGGTGTTGGCGCGGGCGTTCCTCGACGCTGTGGGATTTTCCTGGAACTAGCTGGATCTAGGGGCAGGTGCCGGGCAGGTTGGCGTCAAGCCAGGTCAACCGGGTGTCGAGGAAGCGACGCAGGAACAGGACCTCCTCATCGTAGGTGCCGCCTATGCTGCCTTCCCCCCATATCCATTTTCCCAACACCGGCCAGCGCGTGTGATCGCGTTTTTCGGCAGCCGCGATAAGTTTCACCCAGCCATCGATTTGGGCATTGAGCACAGCCATCGACAAAGGGCCTCGGCGCAATTCGAGCAAGCGGCACTTCAGATCGTGGGTGAAAGTGGGATCGCCCAAAAGCTGATACCACCACGAGGCCATGTTGTGTGGCCGCGCGGCTTGACGAAAAAATTCATACATCAGCCCATCGGGCCGCATGAACGCGGTGTTGTCCATCGGGACTGGGAATTGATTCGAAAATGCGTTACCGAAAGCAAGATCGAAATCCCAAAAGGGACCCGCATACAGCCGTCCGCCCAGTTGATCGGGTTCTTTGTATAAATAAGCGCTGCGGCGGTATGAATCCACGCCTTTTGCCAGTTCCGTGATGATGATGAAGTCGGTGAAACTGCTGACATCTATCCATTTGCGGTAGCCCTTGACCGGATCGCGATAGTCGGGGGCTTGCATCGCTGATTCCCAGCCATCGAAATGTGTGACCAGATAATTTTTTTGGGCCGGGGTTATCTTGCGTTCATTGGGCACGTGCAGCGTGTACGTGTTGCCAAGCCGGGACGTCCACACACTGGCCATGCCGTCGCCGGGACCGTCGCGTTTGACGATATACCCGCCCGTCAGATCGCCCATGGTTGCGTCGGCGGCAGGGTACGGCAACGGGACGCGCTGCTTGTCCAGTTTGATCTTCTCGATCATTGTGTACAGCCCGATGTAGTCGCCATTTAGAACGACCTCGACGAAACGAAACCGGGGGTTCCATCGTCCCAGGGTTCTTCCGAAGGTGTAGGCCACGGCGTCGCGCAGACAGGTCTTGTCCACGTAACAGGCGCGCAGGACCCAGTCGGCGTCTTCGGGCATATCTAGAACCCGCGCGCCTTTTTCGTCCTTGCGTGGTTCGTCCCACAGTTCGATCGAAAAGGATTTTTTTGCGTAATTTGCCGTGCTGTTGCCGCGGATGCGAATGGTCATGTTCGCATCAAGAGTTGTCGGACGATTCAGAAGGCCGGGAAGATCAAACCGCTTGCCATCGTGATCTTCAACGATGCGGATGCGACCAATCAGCGGCGTGCGAAGAACGCCCTTGCCCATATTGTCCAAAAGGACAACAGGCACCGATGTCTGCGGACCTTGCGGTCCATCGTAATTATGTGGGGGCCGGGCGTCGGCGGGCGCAGGGGGCGACGAAGTCGCATCAGGGGTGGATATGGCAACGTCCGATCCCGCATCCCGCGCCGCGATCGGCGCCTGCATGGGCGGGCCGCGCGTGGGGGGCGGCGGGGCAGGGTTTCGGTCGGTCGCGGCTCCGCAGCCAGCGGTCAGGACAAACAGGCAGATGTGGCCTAGGGTCAGAACGCGCAGGCGGTTCATTTGCAGACCAAGTTCAGGGTTACGTCGCCGAGGCCGCAGATGCGACAGCAACCCGTACAGGCCTTGTCGCCCAGCAGGCCGACACCCCAGGTGTTTTTCCCCGAAGCCCCCTCAAGGCCAAAGCAGATCCGATCGCCCGCGACACAGGCAATGGTGAAGGTGTCAGCGCTGTCCTTTTGTATGCGGTAGCTGTCGGTGCCGCCTGGGAAAACCAGACGGTTTGAATCGTCAAACAGCCGGGCATTGATCGGGCCTGGTTCGGATACGCAGGCATGCGAGATGAAAAAACTCATGAGAACGGAAGGCGGCATACAGGAAAGCGTGGCCGGACTGCAAAGTGTGCCCGATCCACAGGCGCAGTCTCGACAACAAGTTGCAGGAGATTCGTCGGATCCGCATACCCCGTCCCCACAGCCGCGTGCACAGCGACCTTTTTGGCAACTGACACCCGTACAGCAGTCGCTGCTAACCTGACAGGGTTCGGTTTCACGTCGGCACAAACGCGCCGGGGGGGCCGTGCCGCCGGTCCCTGCGTCTGTTGGGGTGATTCGTAGGCCGCCATCCCAGAATGCAGAAGGTGTGCCGGTCGCAAACACCGGTCGGCTGGGTGCATCGGCAGGTTCGTACCATCGATAGGGCACGTCCATCGGGGGTTGGGGCCCCGCGTCCCTCACATTTGTATTAGGCGGGGTCACATTCTGCACGGCCGCATCCGAAACCGAAGTTTTCTTGGGTGATCCGTCGCTTTGCGACGAAGCCCCGAAGCCATCATCGGCGGCGGCGCACGCTGCGAAATTCAGCATGATCGCCCAGGCAAGTCGTAGATCTGTGCCCATAACTGCGGATTGTACCCCCCAGACGACGGATATGTGCGCGATTTCTATCGCATCAGTGCCGGGGCGCAGTCAGTTCGCTGAGGAGTCGCGCCAGTTCCTTTGGATCGGCCGGCTTGGTCAGGTGCGCGTCGAAGCCGGACCGAAGCGCCTTGTCCCGGTCTTGCTCCTGCCCGAACCCCGTGAGCGCGACGACGATCACAGCGCGTCCCAGCTCGCGACGGATCTGAGAACAGGTCTCATAGCCATCGAGTCCGGGCATGCCAATATCCAGCAACACGATCTCCGGTCGATACGCCATCACCTCGCGGACGCCTGATATTCCGTCGTACGCGACCCTGCATTCGCCGCCAAGCGCTTCGACGAGCATCGCCGTAGCATTCGCGGCATCGTGGTTGTCATCGATAACCATCACGCGCCGCGCGACGGTTCGTACGGTGGTCTGTTCGGCGCCACGTGGCTGCACGTCTGTGGCGGAGAGTGGCAGCCGGATGACGAATTCGCTCCCTGTCCCCGGGCCGTCGCTCCGCGCGTCAATTTGCCCGCCGTGCATTTCCACGAGCCGGCGAGCCAACCGATTCCCAGTCCGGGCGCCGACGATCCGCGGGCCCCTTGCGTGAACAGTTCGAAGATGTGTGGCAGCAGCTCCGCGGACATGCCGATACCCGAGTCGAT
>JAYUUT010000012.1:0-3835 GCA_043754455.1 Myxococcales bacterium | reverse complement strand
CAACAAAACGCCACAAGGTGTCGCGTATGGCAAACGTCGCAGTACAGATGCGCGAACCCTTTTTGTGGGATTCCGCAATCTAGGAATCCCCGCAATTCTTCCAGCACAAACCGCGGCAGCGTTCCCCCCTCCCCTTCGTCGATCCAGCTTTGCTCGAACGTCCCCAGATGCCCCTGCATTACGCGGTACAGCCCCATCGTCTCGGGATGCCGTCCGGTGAAGGCGACCACCGGGCGCGCGACTGCCGGTAACACACGCGTGGCGGCCTGCACAGTCCGCCGTTGTCGGCGGCATCGCCCCGAAGTTGCGTGCCCTTGGTGTTCCAGGCACGTCGCAGGCAACAGGCGCATCCCCACGCCCTATGATGGGCCGGTGTTCAGGCTCATTCTGCTCACCATGACCGTCCTTGCGGCTGCCCCGGTGTATGGTGACCCCATGAGGGCGACAGGGGTCCTGATTTCGCTGCTTCTGGCCGGGGCGGCCCCCCGCAAAGCTGTCAACGACAACGTGGCGACGATGCTGCGAACCGGCCACTACGCCGAGCTCCTGAAACGGACGCCCCGGGGTCGCAGCCAAACCTCTACCCTTGCCATCATGGCCGCCCGCGCGGAGGTCAGTTTGGGCCGCGTGCGTGAGGCCCGCCAGCGTTTGGAGACGGCCAGCGGGCAAGCCCCCGACGATCTGCCCCTGCGTGCCGAACTTGTCCGCCTGGCCCATATCGCAGGCGATCGGGCCGCGGTACGGGATTTGGTCGATCGCGCCCAGCTGCAGAGTGCTTTCAATCGACGGCGCGCTGGTATCAAGCAGCGTGGCGACTTCAGTCGCCGAAAAACCGACAACTTCGCGCAAAATCAATGCCGCCCGCTGCGTCGCGGGTAAGTGTTGCAGGGCCGCAACAAAAGCCAGCTCGACACTCTCGCGCAACGCGAAGCTTGACTCGGGATCGTCAGGGTACGGCTCGAGCCACAGCGGACCTTCTACGAATGGCGCAAGATCTGCGTTTGGCACTGAAGCTGACTGATATTCGAAAGGCAATTGGCGACGAGGCCGCTCGGCCAGAAACAGCAAGCAGGCGTTGGTGGCGATTCGGTACAGCCAGGAACGCAGTGAGCTGCGTCCTTCGAACCCCGAGAAGCCGCGCCACGCTCCCAGCAATGTTTCCTGCAAAGCATCGTCAGCGTCGGCGACGGAGCCGAGCATGCGGTAACAATGTGAGTGTAGCTCCCGCCGATGCGGCGCCACCAGTTGTTCGAATTCGCTTTTGATGTGGCTCCGGTTTGCGATGGACGGTTTGCCTATTGGCGTCCGTTGGCCTCGTCAAGTCGCGGAAAGCGGTCCCAGGACAGCGCTTCACCGGCCGCTACAAAATGCTTCGACTCCACGCTCGAGGGATGGCAGCCCTGACCCGAAGGTAGATTGGTAAAGACCGTCTCGATGGGGAGGCCAGCTTCCAGCGTGTCTGCGCGGAGTTCACCGTTCGCACCCCAGATGCCCCTGATAATGGGAGCGACACACGGGGTTGCCGAGCAATAAAATGCGGGTTTGGTGCAGGCGGCGTCTGCGAAAACGTCAGCCTTTACCGGATTGCGATTGGCGTTGGCTGGTACGCAGTGGACCGTGCCGCCGGGTGCCCACACAGGGTTGCAGTCGACGTTCGCAACGGTGTCGCGAAAGGGCGAAATGGTGGTGTACACCGTGATCGCGGCAGCGACGGGTGTGCCATTGTCAGTGCCGCCACGAAGGCCCCGCAATTGGATTCGGCCGCTGCCGATTGTTTGCCCCTGCAGGGACACGAGTGCGTCGCTTCCCAATGCAGCGCCCTTCTCATAGAAGATTTTGTCGTTGCTTGTCGTGGGCGAGCTCAGGGCCTCCCGCACTTTCTCGCAGGTAGTAGCTCTTGCTATCAACCGAGAGACAGGACCTTTCCATACCGCGCCAAGGGCATAGTGGACTCCCATCATCCCGCGGATGAACACGGGCGAGTCTGCAGACATCCCGCCGTCCCAAAGTTGGACTCCCATGCAATCGGCACCCGCTATGTACCCGAAAGAGCCTGAACTATCGTCGAAGGTCGGCGGCCAGCAGGGGGCGGCCTTCGTGCCGTCATTTCCAAGGGTGCACCGCCTTTTCCATTTGATGTCGAAAAAATGGCTATCAAAGCGCGCCCCGTCCGCGGTTTGAAACTGACGTAGGCGCAGACGTTCACCGAGCAACGAGCCGTCGACTTCGGTTGCAGACGCCCAACGTTCGGGGGGCGACAAAGCCTCTGCAACCAGATCCGCCTTTCCTTGCAACGGGCGTTCATTGAAGGGTTTGCAGGGCAGACCGCCATATCGCGGCGCTGTTTCGGGGATGGCACGCAGAATGCCCACATCGTATCGAGCCGCCGCTTGCTGAGTTCCCGCCCGAGGCAACGCCTGAAGGTGTCCGACAACGGAATTGAGCTGAAATGAATCCACGCTGTATATGGGCTGCTGGCACTGGTCATCGGAGTACCATCCAAGCCATTCAATTTTTGAAACGTTCCAAGGCAGGCAGCGAATCTGCCCCGCTTTGTCAGGAAGAAAGCGACAATGGATTTTCTCCTGCGTGTCGTACATCCCCACCACAAGGTGCGACGTGTCTGCGGCGCCGACCTGCCAGGGCACAATCCGCGGCACCGAACCAGAGTCGGCTTTAACCGGATCGTCACTGGCATTACTGCCGCACGCGGCGACCATCACTGCGACCACCACGACCATTTGCCTCATACTGCGATCTTATGCCGGGCCCACAGAATTGGGACAAGAATGCGGCAGATGGAGACGCAATTTGCCAGCCCAATGCGCTCGCCTAGTGTGGACACCTGCCGCCTGCAGGCTAGATTCACAGAGTGATCCGCATAAGACCGCTAATATCCCTTGTCATCGCTCTCGTCGCTTGTTCTCCAAAGGCGCGGGCGCCTAAGCAGGCACCGGGGCTTGTCAGTACCCCTCTCGCAATGGCCGCCCCGGCTCCAATTGCGAAAGGGCCTGCGGCCCTACCTCCCGATCCCCGGGAAGTGACTCTTTCAGCGGCTTTAATTGAACTGCTGGAACAGAAACACCTACTGCACCGGAAAATCGACGATCGGATTTCGACTGAGGCTTTCGCGACTTACGTCGATCGGCTTGATCGCGAGAGCATACGTGAATCGAAGCCCATTTCACCGGGCGCGTTTTTAGCACGGCGCCGTCGGTCACGGGCAATCCCCCCTTCCTGGCGGCGCTTTCAGCCAAGTTTTAGCCCCCGGGCCGCCCGTTTCTGCTTGAAACCCGCCCCCTCAGACGCGGCTCCGCCAACGTGGCACGCGGGTGCCGATGTTGCGGTTAGTTTGACCAGCCGCTCTGTCCGGCGTCCACGTCGCCACCGCCACCAGCCCCGCCAGCCGCTTTAGGTGGTGAACGCGCGCACGCGGACTTTGGGCCTTCCGTGGGCAGGCCCATCGCTGCCAGTATTTTCTTGATCACGGCCTCGGTCCTTACAAGCGCGATAAGCCGCAGCTCCCCCTGGCAACCCGGGCACACGATGTCGACGCCGAACGTCCTTTTCAGAAGCTCACGCCTCGGTATGTACTTGCTTCGCCGCCACCGCTTGCCCGCCTTGGGCTTTGCCGCCGCCTCGACCGGCACCGGCGCGTCTTCCCCGGTGTTCGGCACGATTTGTCTGCGCAGTTTGCTGTGCGATGACAAGACCCCGAAATATCGCACCACATGCCGTTTCGGCGGCGGCACGATCGCGGCCAACCGGGCTATCAGCGCCAGCGGTTCCAGCGACACGGACGTGGTGCCGTCTGACCACGGTCGCTTGAACCTAA
>JAYUUT010000011.1:0-6538 GCA_043754455.1 Myxococcales bacterium | reverse complement strand
GGCATGTTTGTCGTTCAGCTGATGGGCAACGCTATGTAGGGGCCGGCGGGCGGCCCGTTCGTGTCCATCACTTCAGATGGTAAGTGGCCTCGGTCAGCGGGCTCCAGTTGTTACCGATCTTCGCCCGTGCCTTGATGGTCCCATCCGCCGTCAGTCCAACGCCAGCGCCCCCGTACAAAACGGCCTTGGGGTTATTTGCGCCGCCTGGCATCCGTGGATCGGAACCGTCGGTGGTATAAAAAACCATGCCGCCAGCCGGAACTTCGATCATGACTTTGAGTGCGCGGGGAAGGTCGCCCGCGTTAGGCATCAGTACGGCAGGCGGCGTTGTGGGCCACAGTTTCTTAGCCTTTATCTGAGCCAGGAATATGTCGTTGCGCTTCATGATCCATTGGTCACGAACCTTGATCACCTCTGGCAGCCACTGATCGTCCCGGGTAAACGGCTTCTGCGTTGCCATCGGCCTTTTTGCATCGCCCCAGCGCGCCGACTCACCGACGACCGCGCGATCGATTTCTTTCACCCGGCCGTTATACCGGGCCAGAAGATTCTGGATCGTCATCGCACCATTATTGAAAAAGTGCTTGTTGTAACGATCCGCCACCCGCAGTTGGAACTCGGGGCTAGTGAAAAGTTTCTGAAAGATGTTCTGCGATCCCGACTTGCTGATGTCCATTTCACCGGCAACAAACGGTCCCAACCGATCGATCATGATCCCTGGCATGTCCGTCAGATTCATCGTGTGTTCCGAGTCATGGGCGACGAACCGGAAGCCATCGCTCAGCATCGTTTTGTTGCGGATCATGTAGCTGTTGTTCGGCTTCATATCCCCCAGAAAACGCGAGACTGGCGCATCGAAGTTGCCACCCCAGGTTTGCAGCAAGTGGTAGTCAATCAGGTTGTCCATATCGACTAGGTTCTCAGTCGCCATATCGCGCACGCCCTGAACCGTCCGGCCCTGAAACTTCCAGAACAAGGCATCGTCGCCCATACTGGCCTTCATCAGGTTGTAAAGGCGTGTCCACGACATCAAGTCGCCGTCGGTGGCAACGATGCTGTAGTCCATCGTGGGCGCAACCTTCACCACGTCGTAGTCGGTCTCGGCACCACCAAAATAGGCAGCGGCCCATTTCGCGTTGGTGCGTTCAGCGGTGTCGTACAGACCCCAATACTGGCCATTGATGTACAGGTGATAAAAATCGCCTCGTTCGTTGCCTTGCCCCATCGCCCCCTGCGCGTCCCGTGTTAGCTGATCACGCACAAAGATGCCGCGGGAATCGCCTTGGAAGCTCCAAGAATAGTTCTGGGCGCAGCGAATATCGAAGTTGTCGTATTCCTTCACAGGCCCCTTGAAAAGCGGGTACTTCAGTTTTCCGGAACCGTAAGTTTTCCTGAAATACACCCTGAAGGCGTGTTTCGGGTTGTCCTTGCTGCGCGAAAAACCACCCCGGATGCGCACGCCAGAATTGATCTGAAAACCCGGTTTGCCATCGGGGAAAATTAGTTCCAAAGACCCCGGGCGCTCCCAGGGATCCCCGTGTTGGTCGGCATTGGCGTAGATCCCCGTCTTGGCATCGAAAAGATCGGGCAGATCCATGATCAACGCCAGGGATGGAATCCCCTTCAGATCGTTCTTGATGGTACCGGCATATCGCGGGTCGTCCACAACCCGTGCATCCATTCCATAGTCGACAACATTCGGGCCCCACATTGTCGGCCAACCAGCGGGCGGTTTGTTGGACTGCCTGATAACGTCGTTGACGAAGATATAGGTGGCCGCTTCGTTATATGAAACCAGCGCGCCGTTTTTGCTAAAGGCCGCCACGCGCACGGCCGTTGTCTCTTTGATCGCAATGGGGCCGCTATAAACCGTTCCCTCGGTTGCCGATGGTTTCTTGCCATCAAGGGTGAACCGAATCACCGCGCCGGGTTCGTCGGCCGTAACAGTGACGCTGATGGGGGCGTCGTAGAAACCCCGCCCCGGATTTAGTTTGATGCGGCGAGGATCCGAGACCATCGGATCATCGGGCGCGGAGACGGCGGGGGCCCCCGCCGATCCGGGCATACCTCCCGGGCGCCCCGTTGCCCCTCCCGCGCCTGCACTCGGCTTTATCACTGGGGGAGGAGCAGCGACGCCCTCGTCCTCCTCCCCCGTGGCCCTACAGGCGGCCGTCCAAGACAAACAGGCCATCAAAATAAAGGCGGCGGACAGTCGGTAAGCGAAGCGGTACAACATACGTATGCTCCTTCAGGGGGAAACTTTAACCGGGTGGTGTCTCCGCGAGCTACCAATTATTATTATTTGATGAGGACCGCATGCCGGGAATTGACCCCTCCTGACAATGCGTCGCAACAAAACGCGTTGATAGCGCATCGGGCCGAAATACCCTACCCGCGTGGTGAAACCCGTACCTCGGACCCTTTTGCCAACACGACCGAATGCGGTTTCGTTCGTCCCAGATCCGCCCAGGAGGGACCGTAGGCGGCACCGAAATCCCAATCGACGTCATAGCGCTCGATCGGGTAGGTCGCCCAGACTGGGTGGCGTACCTCATATCGAACAAGCCCGCCCGTTCGCGAGCGGCCGTAGCCCCAGCTGTGTTCCTTAAAAAAGTGGGCGCGGGTTGACTCGTCGGGAATGCTTTCGGTGTTCTGCGCCCTTACCAAGAGCCGCTGTGTAGCCCCGCCAACGGTCAGTTGGTGCTCGACTTCGATCCTACCGTCGTGCAGCCGCACGGCACTTTGCATCGGTGCGTAGGTGTATGGCTCGTTGTACAAGCCGCGCGCGATCCAGGCGATCAGTCGTTTTGGCACAAACTCACGAACGAACACGACGCCCCGCCGATCCCCCTGTCGCACGTAGAATCGCAGGTTGACCTCCGGAAAGTCGCGGTAACCCGGCCATGGGATCCCAAAGACCCTGGTGTTCAGAAAGTCGAACGCCACCAGGCTCACGAAAGCATCGCCATCCACTGTGTCCAAGGTCAGGCCGGGGGGCAGGTACGGCTGCAACCGGATGGGCCGCACCGCGTATGTGATCAGGCACAGGTGGCGCCATTCGGCTGTCAGGAATGACCGTCGAGACAGGGTGAGCTGGGGGACGGGCGTGGCGTTTTTGTGCATGGCTTTGAGGCGGTCCTAACATGCAGCCCGACGGGTGGAAGGTTTGCGGCTTGGCCCAGGCAGCGCACCCGTTTGCACGCTAGTGACCGGTTTCGACCACCTCGAAGTTGTCGACGAAAAACACATCGTTCTCGCCATAGCGCAAAAGAACTTGCAGGAACACGACACTCTGATTTTTTGGAAAAGGCCGCCGAGGTTGGATATTTGACAGCAAGGTTGAAAATGGCACCTCTGCGTGGTTCCAGGTCACAGGAGGCCCGGCGGGGAAGGTTACATCGTAAACAATTCCCTGGGGCTGACCTTCGAAGCCCAACATCAGCTCCAATGTGGGCGGCGTCGGCGCGGTGGTCTCACCCAGCCAGTAGTCGAAACGAAGCCGCTGCCCGTCCGCGAAAGAAAACAAGGGTTGGTCGATGCGATTGCGCGCGACGTAGACGCCCAGTTGGTTGTCGAATTGGCCTTTGTGACGAACGCCCTGCAAGCAGCCGCGGTGTGGGGTGACTGTACCGTGGGATGGGGGGCATGGCGCGGCCTGACCGTAGACCCACGAAAATATTTTAGGGACAGTCTGCTCGAACGAATCGGTCAATAGCGACCGTTCATTTGTTGGGGGTGACGGTAGTGCCGCTTCCGGGAGAGCCTGCGTCTCGGTGGGCACAGCCGCGGGAGCCACGGATGTCGGAAGTGGGTACTCAGGCAATTCCACCGAAGGCGTGCGGGAACGCAAAAACAAGGCCAGTGTCGCTGCGGTACCCACCAGACCGATCGCTGCGAACCACGCGCCCCGCGAGGAGGCGCGCTGAGGCTGCGGCAGCGCTTGGACTTTTTGCGCGACTGAGGCGATGAATAGGTCTTCGTCGTGTTGATTGGCCGAACGAAGCGCATCGGCTGTTTGCGCGACGAAGGCGTCGCTGGCACTGCCGGTGCGACCCATCGCCGTGAGAAGGCCGTGGAGTGACAGGTCATCGGCAAGCAGCGCTTGGGTCGCCGGATCGTCTGCCAGTTCGTCCAGGTCGCGGCGATCGGCATCCGACAGAGATTCGCCGTCGTGATGACGAACCCACAATCGAATCGCGTGCCACTGCTTGGCAGTGTTCACGAGGTGCCCTGCTTGTTGGCGGCGTCACGCCCAAGGCCCATGGCGCTGGCGATACAGGCACGCAACAGCATGCGGGTACGCAACAAAGCAACCCGCAAGGCCCCGGCTGATCGTCCGAACTCATTGGCCAGTGCAACCAGCGGTTGTTGATCGAAGTAGTGTCGCTGAACCAGGCGTGCGTGGGTCTGTGGAAGATTCTTCACACAGTCGCCAAGGGCGATCGCGGCGGCATCGGTTGCCAGCCACGGCGGGGAATCATTGATTTCCAGCCGTGCCATTAGGGTTTGAGAAACTTGGCGCAAGAGCCGCTGGTCCTGCCCGCGCCTTCGGTGCTGCCGAAGAACCCGGTGTCGTGCAATTCCCAGCAACCAGGCTTCGAAGGGTGCGGCTTGGGGGTAGTGGATCAGATCGCGGTACGCCTCAAGGAATACCTCTTGCGCGATATCGTCGGCCCCATCCGCTGACCCCAACGCCGCCGCAACGTAATGGCGTACCCTGCGGTGGTGCGTGCGCACCAATGTCGAGAAGGCCTCGGCGTCACCGGCCAATACCTGATCGACAATCCGCTGTGTTTCCGAACCCATGAAGGATCCTATCACCCGCCGCGGCCCGTGCTCAGTTCGGTTAGCGGGCCCCCTTGTTGATAACGGACCGGTCCGAATCCGTCCGCCATGACCCCGAACGAACGCGCCAATGTGTGCAGCAGCCGATTGTGGCTGAAGCCCGTTGTTCCTGGATATCGCAGGTATTGCCCGGTCTTAAATAGGCCGCCTCCGGAACCCGCAATGACGAAAGGAACGTTACGCCGATCGTGCGTCCAGGGGTCGCCGATTTCGGTGCACCAGACGATTGCTGTATTGTCGAACACGGTTCCGGTGCCTTCGGGCAAGGCCTTCAGGCGTCCCACCAGGTAGGCCAACTGTTCGGCAAAGAATGTGCCGATCTCGACCAGCCGGGGTTGCGGATCTTGGCCTTGTAAATGCGAAAAGTCGTGATGTGAAGACGTATGCAAAGGCCCGAGCCAACTGTAGATGCCCTTGGGATTGGCATCCGATCCGTAGAAGACCAGTCCTCCGACCCGGGTAAGGTCACATGCGATGGCCTGTGCCAGCATGTCCATTTGCAGCTTGCCCAACTGGGGCATATTCGCAAAAACGTCGGCGGATAGGCTGCCTGGTGCAGGTGGCTTCTTGCAGCCACTGCCCGCTGGTACCACGATCCCCAGCCGTCGCTCGGTGTCCTCCAGCGCCGTCAGGTGTTCCTCAAGTCGTTTGCGATCCGGGGCGCCCAGCTTGCAACGCAGGGCCCGCATATCGTCCATCACGGCGTTCAGCACTGAACGCCGGGCTTGCATGCGAACCGCTTTCAACGCCGGCCCACTGGGGGCTGGATCCAGATCTTTGAACAGCTGATTGTAGGTCGCATTAACATCGAAGTTTGGCGCGACGATCTGTCCGGTGGATGTATAAAAAGGGCGTCGAGCGATTGAATTTTCTGAACGGACGACCCCTTGGTGTAGCGCCGGGAACTTGGTGTTGCGCCCGATCGCGCGCGCGATGGCTTGATCGACGGATTCAGTGGCGGGCGGTCCCGCTGACTTTCCGCAGCCACCCGCGTACATATTTCCTGGCCCTGCCCAGGCGCCTGTCAAGACAGCGGTCGCTCCGGCAGGGTGTCCCTGCGACTGTTGTTCCGGATCGAGAGACGACAGCATCGGCAGTCCTTCAATGAACACACAGTCATTCTTGATGGTCTCAAGCGGCTTAAGCAAAGGCGAAAGTGTGAAGGTGCTTGAATCGGCGCCTGCCGTGGGGCGCCAGCTTTTCATGGGTTGACCGTTGCCCGTGTACATGAAGATCACCCGGCGCGGGGGCGGCGTAGGTTGGGCGGCCAGCATGGCTTCTAAGAAAGGCAGCCCCAAACTGGCCCCGCCTGCCCCGCGCAGGAAGGTTCGGCGCGACAAGGAATGGCGATATGGGCTCATGGTGTACATCCTTGGGGATCCGCAGGAGTGACCAGTAACGTGTTGAAAGCATCGTGCTTGGCGATCGCGACCAGCAGCTGGCGCAGGTTGAATCCTCCCGCGGAAAAACGCGTTTGGATATCAGCCAGCGCACACTGATCCAGGGGGCCCTCGGCGTGCCCAAAGGCAAAGCGAAACCACTGACGGGTCATACACGCAGCAACGTCCGGGGATTGCGATAGTTTCTGCGCAAGTCCGACCGCGCCTACGAAGGTTCCGTCGCTCACTTGCGTCCCCAGCAACTCGCCCCGGGCGTCGATGGCTTTTCCGTTTTCAGTCTGACGGTACCGCCC
>JAYUUT010000010.1:0-1911 GCA_043754455.1 Myxococcales bacterium | reverse complement strand
GGGATCGCGAGGGGACGTCCCGCCTAAAGATCGGGACTGGCCAGCGGCAACGAGGGTCGGGGGTGCCAGGCCCAGCAGGAAGACCTGGCCGGTTCGGACCATCACGCGACCCGTGGCAGTGTCCATCGTGGAAGCAAGGGCGATGTCAAAGTCGCCGCCAGCACTTTGAATCCTCACGGTGCCAGCCTGGATGGTGAACGGCGCCGGGCGTAGGGTGGGTAGGCGCGCTGTCAGACGCCCGGTCTCCAGGCGCAACAAGGGGTGGCGCCGGGCGCTGTCGAGGATGCGGACGTCCGAATCGGGATCAACGTCTATTTCGGTCCCGTCGGAAAACATCACGGTAGCGCCCAGGGGAGACTGCACGTCGACAAGTCCCCCGGGGCCCATCTGACCGCCGCGAACCTCAAGCGCGAGGTCACCTGCCAGCCGTTTTTGATCTTGCAAGCGCATGACAAGGAGTACGGCTGTGGCCACCAAGGCGGGGGCCAGAAAAAAATATGGCCATCGTGCGGGGCGCTTGCGCCGGGTCAGCTCCAGGCGCCGCCAGCCGCGTTCGTGTTCGGCCGTGTCGGCCTTCTCCGCATCTCGCCCTGCGACGGCCTTAGCGTTTTCGATGAGGCGGGTCAGTCGATCATCCCGGTTCATGAGAGCCCCCTTGCCGAACGCCGGGTGTGAATTCACTGAGGAACTTATCTGCCGCGACGAGTGTGGCCAGCTTCTGCGACGCGCCCAACAGACGACGCTTCACGGTCGCAAGCGACAGTCCCGTCGCGGTCGCGACCTCGGTCAGCTCCAATTCTTCAAAATGCCTCAAGACAAAACACTCCCGTTCGGAGACGCCCAGTTGGTCTAACAATTGATAAAGGTGGCGGGCAGCGGCCCGTGTACCGGGTTCGTCTTCTGGGCTTTGCACTTCGGGCAAGCTGCCTGTGTCGGTCAACCGAACCCAAGACCGGACGCGGCGTTTTCTTAATTCCATCCGAACAACATTCATAGCGACGGCAAAGACGAAACTGCGGAGGGAATCGGGTTTGTTGAGGGTGCGGGACCGTTTGAACACTTCCAAGAACACGTCCTGGACCAGATCGCCCACATCGAAATGGGGGCCAAACGCACGCTGCACAAACCGCCGCACCAAAGGGGCGTAGGCGTCCCACAAGGCACGTTCAGCACCTGCGTCACCTGCGGCCACGCGCCGGGCCAATGCGACGTCATCTACCGACGTACGACGCGTAGGGACAATTGAAAAGGGAGGAGCCATGGGCGCGTTAAGACCTCCGAGTATGTGCGCAATGGCTATCACTGTCCGTCCCTTGAGTAGGGGGATGCACGAGGCGAGCGAACGGCTCATGCCGTAAAGCATTGTTTACGAGGCTAACGCGGCACGGATGGCTGGTTTTCAGGCCGTCTTCTTCGGAGGGTACGTAATCCCGAGGACGGTCAGTTCACGCGATCCGAGGTGCAAGCGGACCATGACGGTGTCCCCTTCGGTCTTGCCCAGCAGGGCCTTGCCAACCGGGGACTGCCACGAAATGGCACCGACTGCGCCTTCGATTTCGTCGACCCCGCAAATGGTGAAGGTCTGTTCTTGACCATCTGAATCGGAAACCCGAACCGTGGCCCCAAAAAACGCGCGATCCCGGTTGGGTTGTTCGCCCGGATCCACCACGAACGCGATATCCAAGCGTTTGCCGATGAACCGCAGCCGACGATCAATGTCGCGCAGCTGCCTTTTTCGGTAAATGTATTCAGCGTTTTCTGAACGATCGCCTTCAGCTGCCGCATCAGCCAAGGCGCGTACAACTTCGGGGCGTTTTTTGAAATGCAGGAATTCTTGTTCTTCCTGTAGCCGCCGGTATCCATCGGGCGTGATGTAATTTTTGCCACCTGGATCTTTGGGTTTGTCGGACT
>JAYUUT010000009.1:0-10098 GCA_043754455.1 Myxococcales bacterium | reverse complement strand
GTGCCAAGCGTTGGTCCCATCGCCTGGGTTGTACGGTATCCCAGATGGGTCCACACCCGCCATTCGTTTTGCCGTTCCATGAACCCCAAGTCATTCGTGTCGGCCTTGCGGCCGGTGTAAAGCGCCCACAACCCCGCCAGAACATTGCCGCCTTCTTTTTCGGCGGTGAGGGCCGTCAGGGGGGCTGCGGCGCCCGACCCGACGACTGTGCCGTCGCGGTGGGTGCGATCGGGGCCGTTGTGAATGAAAGACGCAACGGCCTGCGCACCGACGACATAATCGCGATCCGGCGAACGCCAACGGGCGTCGAACCCGCCGACGTAGGAATCGCGAAAACAGCGCGAACCCGTCGCGACCTCTTGCCCTGCGGGGCACAGGGTCATCGGGCCTTCGCTGCGGGGGTAATCGGTTGGCGTTTCATGGCGGTTAACCGCCGTGCCAAAAAATCCGACGTGCCCGTCACCATAATCCTGGCGCAGGCGCAAAACGTTCCAGAAGGTCAGGGGTTGGGCGGTTCGTGCGATCGAAGATCCGTCGCCCGGATCGGTCGTCAGTGACTGGGGGCCTGTAACGGCGGATAGGGCCCCCACCGCCAAGGACGGGCCCATCCGGCCGGTGATCTTCATCGCGCCGTAAATAGGTGTTGGCAACATCCGGCTTGTGGCCAATTCGCCTGCGGGCAGCGCGGGGTTGCCGGCGACGGCGCCGATCCGCCGCGTGTAGAAAATCTTCCGCAGGGTCGTAAAGACGTCGTTTCCTTCTTGGAAAAATGGTCGCTTTTCTAGGAAGTAGGTTTCGATGTTTGTCAGGTTCAGCACGACTTCGTCGGCTTCAACTTGGCCGAAGTCTGGGTTCAACGTGGCGTCGATGGTCAGGTTTTGTGAAGGGTGCGCCTTGGCGTCAAGTCCCGCCGAAAATCGGCTGTGGGAACCTGAACGCGGGCCAAATCCAACATCCATCCGTTGCCCTTCGGCCAGCACGAAGGGGCGCAGTTCCAGCCCCCCGCTGGGCCGCAGCCCCACCAGGTTGTCCAGGCGTCCGAACCGGGACACCGCGCCCGCGTCGGCACGGGGGCTAAACGACCATTCGGCGGTTTCCTGCCGCGCGCTGATGAACCGCTGCACGTTCAGCCCCCAGTCCTGAATCGGCAGGCTGTCGAATCGGAGGATGCGTAGGGGGATCCGTAGTTCAGTCGACCACCCGTCGGCGGTGCGGGCGACTTCGGCGTCCCAGGTTTCGTCCCACGTGCGTGAATACCGGTTGTCGTCGAAAAACATCCCGTCCGACTGCACCCCCGACGCGGTCACCGCAAACCGAAACGCTGTGCGGCCGTCGTGGCGGCTAGAAATGCTGAGGCTGACCTGGTCAGCTTGGATTTCGCGATCCCGCCGGGACAACTGCAACGCCAGGGGCGATCGCTTCTGAACGCATGAAACACCAATATAAAGGGCGTCGTCGTCGTAAAGAACGCGAATTTCGGTGGGTTCGCTGGGGGCGGCCCCTTCATCGGGATATTTTTGGGTGAATTGGGTGGACGGGCGCGCCTGCGCCCACACGCCGTCGTCTAGGCGTCCATCCACGCGCGGGGCCTGTGAGGCGCGCGTGGCTTCTAACCGGGGCGCCGTTGTCGACGCGGCCCAAGCGAACAGAACAAGAGGTACAAAGGAAGCCAACAGCACGGATCAGAATGCGCGAAGACGGCGACGAAAAACGTAAATCAGCCGTAAAACGCAGGTGAAACGCGCGTAAAACGCGGACAAGAATCCGTCAGCCGTAGGACTTGAACTTCTCTAAAACCCGTGCCATCTCGGCGTCGTCAAGCAGCACGGGTGGCCCCAGTCCCAGCGCCCGGAGGTATTGCTCGGCCAGGTTTTCAATCTCGACCGCCAGCCCCAGGGCGGCGTCTAGTGTCGCGCCCGTCGCGATAAGGCCGTGGTTGCTCATCAGGCATCCGCGTCTGCCCTCCAGTGCGCGAAGCACGTTGTCCGAAAGTTCCTGAGTTCCAAACGTTGCGTAGTCCGCGCAGCGGATGCTGTTGCCCCCGGCGGCGGCGACCATGTAATGGAAGGCGGGAATCGACCGGCGCACGCAGGCCAGCGCGGTGGCGAAGGGCGGGTGCGCGTGAACGATGGCGTTGCATTCGGGGCGGGCCGCGAAGATGTCCCGGTGAAACCGCCATTCGGTCGAAGGCCGCGGCCGGGTCGCAGGATCTGGGACCGCATCCAAGGCCAGAAGCACCAACGATTTGGGCCCCAGTTTTTCGTACGGGGTCGCGGAGGGTGTGATGATGTACCCGGTCTTCACCCGGGCGCTGACATTCCCGGATGTGCCCCGGGAAAGGCCGCGCGGGCCCAGCGCCTGGGCGACCGAAACAATGGCCTTGCGGATGGATTCGTTAAGCGGGGAAGAAAGCCGGTTCATTTCCTGACGCTACCAGCGGCGCGCGTGTTGTGCGCGAATTTTGCGCAACACCAGGAAAGTTTGCGCCGATGGACATAACCCCGGTTCCGTCGGGAAGGACAAACTCGTCCCATTGGGCATTGAGAAAAATGCGGCGCCGGGCTGTCGATCTCCAGGACAGATTCTGCGATGTGATCCGGATCACAGCACGAGACTTCATGGATGCCTGAGTCGTTGACACTCAGTTTCTGTAATGGTACTTGTGGCGTAAGAATCGCGTCAAGAGAGTGGAGAGTTGCGGTTCACTTGTGCTCGGGAAAGGGATCGATCTGATGAAAACGTGGCTGGTGCTCATTCTGCTTGGCGGGACCGTTCTGTTTGCGACTCGTGCGCATGCATTGGGGCGCAATATAGCGCTCGGGAAGGCGGTGACCGTGTCGAAAGACAACCTATTGAGGCCGGCCAATAAGGCTAACGACGACGTCGTGACGTCCACTTTCAATGGTGGGTCGATTGCCGAGGCTCAGGTCATCGTCAGTTCCGACACCACCTTGGGAAATAGAAATATCTCCTGGATTCAGATTGACCTTGGCTCCGAAAGGGCGATTCAAAGTGTCGAGGTGTTCAATACGACCGAGGTGTGCGGTGGCACGAACGGTGCCTGTGCGATGGATGGTATCAGCATCGTAGGATCGTTGGTGCCTCCGGTTGACAAGGACGCCACGTTCCCCCGGCCGGGCGTTACTGCGCACCCCTCCTCCATTGCGAACGGTGCAGGCACGGGTGGATCGAAAATCTTTCCGTTCAATCGCCCGATGCGGTACTTTCGACTCCAGTCCAACAACGGTCGTGTCCTGGACGTCGCCGAAATTCGAGTCTTTCTCCAGGACAATGCTGCAAAGAACCGTGTGGGCATCCTGTCGAGCACGGCCGCAGGGGCCGTGGCGGCTCGTGCGCTCGACGATAATACGAATCAGACCAGCTCCGGAAGCTCCATCGCACAGACCAACGTCGAGGTCGGGGCCTATTTTGAAGTGGACCTCGGTTCGACGATGGCCATTCGAAAAATCAGCATCACGCCTCGCAATGATGGCTACACGCTTCCGTCGAATGTGAAACTTCTTCTGAATCGCATTCCATTTCCGCCAAGTCGAGACATGGGCGACTTCATCGACTATTTTGACCAAATGATCGATGTGCCCGTCAGCAGCGGGCGTATCGATCTCGAGGTCTACGGAAACGTTCGCTACGTTCGCGTCATGCTGGATACCTTGACCAATCCGGCCCCTGGGGCGTTGGCGCTGGCGGAGGTCGAGGTTTGGCCGCTGGGAATGGGGAATCAGAATGCCTTCGCTCGGCAGTCAAGCACGAACGGGACGAATACCGCGGATCGTGCGGTTGACGGCAAGACAAACGGAGATCTATCGCGAAATTCGGTCTCGCGTACGAACTCGCAGGCGAATGCCTGGTGGCAGGTAGATCTGGGAAATGTGCGCACTATTGATACGGTAAATCTATGGAACCGGGTCGATGGTGTGGCCACATGTGATCAAGCTTGTCTCAACAGGTTGGCAAGTTTCTACATTTTCTTCTCCCAAAACTACGAATTCAAAGACACCGACACGATTGCGTCACTCAAGGCGACCTCGGGGGTAACCTTCATCGACAATTCTTTAAATGCGACAGGAGCGAGGTTGCAGTCCTTCTATGCGAAGAAGGACGCGCGATTTGTCAGGATTATGCTGAACAAGACGGACGTGCTGAACATCGCCGAGGTGGAGTTTGTGAGCTTGGACAGCATCGTGACAGGGCCGCAGAACGGAAAGCTGTACAACATTGGGACCAGTGATGCGACGAAGACATTCACCTTTACCGGTTTTGTTCCCAGCCCCGGCACGAAGGTTGAGATTTATACATTGAACAATGCGGTGCAGGATCCCGATATCCTTTCGAACTGGGGACTCGTGGCGACTGCGAATATCGCCTCCAATGCAGCGTCGCAGTTGACGGCTGTCAGCGCTGCCCCGATGTACGCCTTCTCCGTAACGCCAAGTCCGTCGAATCCGTTCAATGCGACCAAGTGGCCGCAGGGGGCGCTTGGACGTGTGCGGGCTCTGTTCGTTGACAAGTATGGGACGAAGAAAGCGATGCGGACGGTCGACGAAGACGGTCTCCCCAGCTTCTACTGGCCGCAAGCGAACTTCATCTCCACTGTGCCGACTCCTACGGCGCTCTCGCAGCCACCAGGGCAGCCCATTCCGATCCCTCCGTCGGCGGCTGACCTTGCTGCGGCCCCTAGGTACTTAACGGCAGTCGCGGATCTTGGGTTGAACGCTGCGGATCAATTGGCCGAGACAAATGCGTACTATGCGACACAGGGCGTCGGTCCTAGCTTGGACACCCTTACAAAGTTTAGAAATGTGTATTTCGTGAATCCGTCGGAAGCAGAGGTGACGGCCCGCTATTACCAGAAGGTGGATCTGGGGATTGGCCGGGAAATGCACTGTGTAGAAACTACGAATTTCGACGTCGCCTGCTACGTCAGCAATTACGCCGACGCATTGAACGGGAGGACGAAATTCGGCGACGCTGCCAATTCGTTGGCTCGCACCGTCGAGAATCCCCATACCACCTTACCTTTTGCGACTGTTGCCATGGTTTGGCGAAAGAACCCTCCGGCCGGTCAAGATCCGATCGTTTTCGTAGTCTATGGCAGTGACGGCAACTTGGCGGCTGCAGCAGCCAAGCTGGATAACAAGGAAGCCAATACATTCATTCCGGGGAACTGCCTCGTGTGCCATGGTGCTGCCAACTACGATGTTACGAGTCATAGTGCTTATCCGACAGGTGCGGGACCACGCCCCTCCTTTCTTCAGTTCGATTTGTCGTCGTACGATTTTCCGACCAGCGGACCCTTTACCCGTGTCGCGCAAGAAGAAGCTTTTCGCGAGCTGAATGTCCTGGTTAGTCGGACCGACCTTCCTGTGACCTTGGCCGCGCTCATTGAGGGGTGGTACTTCAACCGATCTGACCAGAACCAGGAATTTGTTCCTGACGGCTGGAAGCTGGCGCCCCAGCTCTACAAGAAGGTGGTGCGTTCGGCGGCCTGCCGCACTTGCCACGCTTCCAATGAGGCGCTCCCCTGGAGCACTCAGGATCAGTTCTTGCTCAATGGCATGTCTATCGTCCAGGAGGTTTGTCAGTATCACAGGATGCCGAACTCGGAACAAGCCCTGAACTTTGCATGGACCAACTCCTCGCGGGCCCATCTGCTCGGGGCGTTCGGGAAGTTTTCCAGTGCAAACATGGGCGAAGCCTGCGGGCCGAAGACGACGCCGTAACATGGAAATTGCGAGCAAGAAGCCCGAGGAATCCGCCCGGCCAAGAAAGAGTTCGTCGCCCGGGCGCCCGTGGTTCAAGGCCGCATCGGCCGCCATCCTGGTTGCGGCCACTTTGGTCGGCTTCTTGTTCATGAGACACAAGAAGGCGGAGCGCACGGGTCCGGCCATCGCCGCCTCCGAACGACCCGTCCGCGACGAGTCGGTGACGGGCCGAGGCCCCTTGCCACCCTCTTTTCTGACGGGCGTCTCGGGGCGGCCGGGCGGGGATCTCGATGACATCCCGATTCCTGAGCCGACCCGGACCCCGGCGGCCTACACGGATGCGGTCAAGAGGCTGCTGGACGATGCGGCCCCTCCGCTTCTGCCTCTGCTCGACGCGTACCGGGGCCTGGTCTGTTCGTGCGAAAACACCGCGTGCGTATTTTATCACGAGCGACGTTTTCTCCCGAAGTTGGGCCCGTCCCAGCGGGTAGGCATCGACGAGAAAGAACGTGTCCGCCTAAACAAGGCGGCAACCGAATGCATTATGGCCCTTTACTGGAAGGAGCACCCCGGGGAGGCGCCAGGGCTTCGTAAGAGGCAGGGAAAGGTCGGGCGCTGACGCCGCCGGGTTCATGAATCGCGGGTGCAAATGCGGCGGCGGCTCAGGTGAAAAAGAAGCATCGCCGTCGCAGCGGCCGCCAGCAGATGTTTGAGTGTGTGCCCGCTGATGGTGTGGGTTAGGGCCCAGATGGGTGCGTCGAGGGCTTCGGCGCCCTTGGCGAGGATATAAAGGACGGCAACCAATGCCAGATCTTGTCCCCGGTCGTAGCGCGGCGGACGCACGGCCAGAAGGAAAGGCAAGCCAACGATGGCCAGAGCCTGCGCCAGGATATACGCCCTGAGATCGCCTGTGACTTTCCACACCAAGGTCACCCCGATTCCCACGAGAACCAAAAGGGGCAGCAACCAGACGCCAATTTTCATCGACACCCGTTCCATGAAGGTCACGCCCAACAGGGCCATCAACAGCAACCCGATGCCCAGCCGATCCCAAAACAGGCGCTGGTTGTCGGGAAGCCAATGGTAGTAGGACGATCCGAAAGCGACGGCGACCAGCGAGGCAAATACAATCGCAAAGGCCCACCGTTCCGCGCGGGTTTGACAGGCCTTGTCAGAGGCGACGATTGTGGCCACCAGACCCCACAGGCCGATGATCAAAAAAGGCGCGTTCGACAACACATTTAGCGCATGGGGAATTCCCCCAAGGGTTCGTCTGTCGGCAAAGGCGTGGTAGGCCGCCGGTTGGTGAATGGGGGGTACGAACGCGAAGAAGGCGGACAGGACGCCCAGGACGCCCACTGCGAGTTCGATGGCGCCGCCAAGAGCGAAGATGCCTCGTCGGCCCCTGTTCCGTTTGGTCGCAAACGACACGCTCAGAGTGTAGCGCTAAGAAGGCGCCGTCCAAGGCCCGAGGCCCGGCGAACGTCTCGTCGCACGCCCGCTTCAAAGACGGCCCGTGACCCCACGATGACCACCGCCTGTCGACACCGAGTGATGGCGGTGTAGAGGATTTGCCGCGACAAAAGCGGCAGATCCTCATCGGGAAGAATGAGTGCGGCGACGTCAACCTCGGATCCCTGGGATTTGTGAACCGTCAGGGCAAAGCCAAACGCAAGGTCTGCACCCAAAGCTGACAGGGGCACGGCAACGACGTCGTCCCCGCGGATGAAGGTGGCGCATAGGGGGGCCGCGCGGCGGGTCCCATTGGCGTCAGCCACCCGCAGGACGATGCCAGGATCTCCATTCCACAGCCCACGTTCGTAGTCGTTCCGCTGCATCAGCACGGGCTCCCCGGCGATAGGCCCGGCGTCCGGGGCCTGGTGCGGAAACCGTGACCGAAAGCGATCGTGCAGATAGGCATTAATGGCCTCGGCACCAGTGGGCCGCCCTGCGCCCCGGGTGACGCAGAGGATGCGGAACCCATCGTGATGGCGAAGCAGGGCGCGTGCGGCGATTGCGCTGTCGGCGTCCAGCCGCCCCGCGGTGGATTGAAAAATGCGCGATCGTGTGGCAACGAAATCCGGTGCTGCGACGATGCGATCGTCGAACCAACGGGCAAGAAATTCTGTGCGGACGGTGGGGCCCCCGTCCAAAAGCTCAGCGCCTTCAAAGCGAAGACCATCAAGGGCGTTGGTGGTTGGCAACAGATCTGCCGGGAACGGTCCTGTGCCCTGTTTAATCTTCGCCGCGACCGCCAACAGCGATCGGCCTTCGGCGCGCGCGGGGTTCATGCGGAAGCTGGCCGTTAACCGAATCGCGTGCGGGGCCAGGGCTTCCAGCACATCGCCCGCGTCGACAGCAGGCAGTTGATCGGCATCGCCTAACAGCACAACGCGGGCGCCTGGTCGCAGTGCCGACATCAACGCGTCCATCAGAAATAGATCGATCATGGACGATTCGTCAACGATGACGACACCAAAGGGCAGAGGGCGTTGATCATGAAATCGGAAACCACCAGTCCCCGCGTGATATCCCAACAACCTGTGCACGGTGGTAGGAACCGGCGGTGCGCGCAGCAAAGGGACATCGGAAAGCGTAGGGTTTGGGATGGAGCGAAGGATCCGGTCCAATGAGGCAGCCATGCGATGGGCGGCCTTGCCGGTGGGCGCCGCCAGCGCGATGTCGGAGGTCTTGACGCTCAATTGAACCAATGCCCGCAGAAGGGCGGCAACAACGGATGTTTTTCCGGTTCCAGGCCCCCCCGTGATGATACTCAGGGGGGACCGGAGCGTTTGATCGAGTGCCGCGCGCTGCGAGGACGAAAGGATCATGGGGCCGTCAGGCCCAACCGGCGGGGCGGCGTCAAGTGAACGGAGAGTGGCTTGGATCGCGGCGTCGGTTGTGGGCAAGGCCGGGCCCGACAGCCGGGCGCGTAGGGATAGCCCCAGCCGACGTTCAGCGGCGGCCACCCGGGATACGTAAAGACGGCCGGCCTCGATGACCAGGGGACAGCCCGTCGTTGGAGATCCAAATAGGCGGGCCAGTTCAGGAGGAACGGCTTTGATAAGCTGGGCGGCCAGGTCGACAGCCTGCCGTTGATCGTCCGGGGCCGCCCCGGTCGCTGTAAGTCGTTCGACAAGAAAGTTGCGCGCGCTTGGCGAGGCGTCCAGAGGCAGGCAGGCGTGGCCTTCATCGAGGGCGAGAAAAACCGCCACCAAGAGTTCGAACGCGGCACGGGCCTGCGTCGGGCTAGCGTCGTTGGCGAAGGCCATGAGTTCCCATGCGAGGTATAGGGCGTTTGGACCCTGGTCTCGATCCGTCATGAGAGTGGCTCGTCCAAGGGGGTAGCGAATTTGTCGTTCGCCCGCGACCAAAAGGCGTGCGGTTCCCTCGGGCGACAGGGGGGGCGGGTTCTTTCGGTGTTGAAAATGTGGCGGCATGGGGTCACGCAAGTGCGAGGCGAATCAGACTGGGATCGTAGGGCAGGGTGTCCTGCCAGTTTTGTACGTCGGCAAAGCTGGGTCGCACAAACACGACCCCGTCGTGCAGTGGCTGCTTTCGCAGGAAAATATAGAAAAACCCGCCGAAGAGAGCCTCATGCGCGGCAGCGTCCCTAATGCCCAGCAGACGAATCAGACCGATCGTATAAAGCCGCAATTGTAGGGCGTAGTGGCTGTCGACGTGGTCGCGAAGCGAGACCTCCGGGATTCTGTCACTTTTCCAGTCGAGGCCATAAACACGCCCATTGTGGGCGAATATGCCATCGAGGATCGCTTTGACGAAGCTGGGGCTGCGGGCGCCGGCAATGGGGTACAAAAGCTCCGCTTCACGGCTAATAGGACCGTCAAGCGAGCACAGCGCGGGCGCAGGGCCAAGGGGTGTGGTGAGCGCGCCGTAAACCAGACGCGCGCAGGCCTCGATGTGTCGTGCGCCCAACGCTGACATCGCCACGCGCGGGTGGATGACAGATATGACGTCGGGACGAGAAAACCAAAGGTCGAAGGACGGCACCGCGGCAAAGGACGCCAGCGGAATTTGTTCGATGAGTTCGTGAAGCAGAATGCCGGTAGCGGCGCCTGGGGGTAGATCTCCCGCCGGTTCTGGTGCGGGGGTGACGGGCAAAACTGGGGATGGGAATTCGCTGTCAGCCAGGAGATCAAGAATCAGTTCGTCGTCACCCCCGGGGGACGGGGCGTCGTCAAGATCTTGAAATTCGAGTGAAGGGCTAAATTCACTGAGATCTTCGGCTGCGGGGGCGGCGACATCGGCGGTGCTGTCATCACCGACGCGTTTCATTTGGGTGTAAGACGTGACGACGGCCCCCATGTGCGCACGTCGAAGCTTGGCCAAGGGCAGGGGGAGGGTGGGAAGCGGC
>JAYUUT010000008.1:0-5846 GCA_043754455.1 Myxococcales bacterium | reverse complement strand
GACACCGTCTACGAGCAAAGAATGGAAATGAACGTTAAGCGCCATGGCGGAATCGAAACGCTGGATGACCGTCACGGCCCCGGTCTTGATGATGCCTTGCACCTTCAACTTGCGCATCCGCCGCCGCATCGACCACGTGATGGCCGCCAGAAATATTTTCAGAACGGCACCGGCAACCACCGGTTCGCGGGCCATGGCGAATCGAAGGCCGTGGGGAACGGTCAGTACCCATTGGCGAACCGGCACGTGGGGGATGACGTCGTCCACCAGATGCGCCGCGGTCTCGTTCATGCGGCGACCGATGCACGACGGGCAGAACCCCCTTCGCTTGCACGAAAACGCTACGACCCGACTATGCGCGCACTCGTCGCAGCGCACGCGCACGAAACCGTGGGCCAGGATTCCACAACGAAGAAACGCCTCGAACTCGGCGCGAATGAAGGCGGGAAGGCCGTCACCAATCGCGCCCCCTTGCACGTCGGCGTCGAACGGCCTCCAGTGGTTCTGGACGGTTTTGTAGAGCAGCGTTTCCTCGGGACGACGGCGCTCGTAACCTAGGCGTGTAGCCGAGTCGATTGGGCAAAAGGCAGCGAGCACCCCGGGTCATCGGTCGTTCGCTGCGTAAGTTGCCTGTTCGCATTCAGGACGGCGGCAGGGATCGCCACTCCGTTACGACGATCTTCGCGGATGTTCCGACGAGCCCTTAGGGCGAAATTCCGCCGCTTTCTCAACGAGCCCGCCCAGTCACGCCGCCGCCACACGGAGGATCCCCCTGGTAAATCGCATGCTTACGGGCAATCGCGCCAATTCGCACCCTCGGCGCAATATGGAAGGTCCGAGCTGCACCATTCGTATCCTGGATGGCGTGCACTTTTGCGCCACGAAGGTCGAGTCGTTCTTGGGCAGAGGTCAGGGCGATTTCTTCCACCACGACATCGAGGATGTTGTCGCCATCGTCGACGCGAGGGCGGAACCAGTCAGGCGCGTATGCCGATCTTGCTTGATCGGCTTCGACGGATCGCAGGGGAGGGGCGAATGGCCCGTATTTCAACTATTGGATAAAGGGCCGGTACGGTTGACTGTCTTGAGGTGTTTGCGCACCCCTGTTTGGCCCAAAGCAGGGTAGGATCTTGCCTAAAGCCTTGTGCCCCTCGACAACCAAGCTGGGAGTTTCATCATGTCAGCAGGACGCAGCGTCATCTGTTCGTTGATTTTCGTGGGGGCAATGGGTCTGGCCGCCTGTGGCGGAACCTCAACTTTGGATCTCTCGCCAGATGGGGTGACGCCCGCCGGAGACAACGGCAATCCCGCGATGGGGACCAGCGGCACGGTGGGTGGTATGGGCGGTACGGCGGGGCCATCGGGTTCAGGTGGCGGCGCGAAGGGAGGGAGCGCAGGCAGCACCGGCAGCGGGGGCAGCGGGGGCAGTGCGGGCAACACGAGGCCGGGGGTAGGCGGTGCGACCGGAGGTGCCTCGGGCGTGGGCGGCATGGTGTCGGGCGCGGGCGGCGTCACGGGGGCCGGGGCACAACCAGCCGGGATGGGTGGCGCGTCTGGTGGATCTGCGGGTTCGGGCGGCATGGCCGTCGCGGGTGGCTGCGCCTTCCCTTCGTGTATTGGAGACCTCACCAAGGACTGTCCACCAACCGGTGCCTGCGTCGTGCAACGGGTCGGCATGGAAAACCGCACGTGTTACGCAAGTGGCGTAAAAAACGTCACCAGCATCGCCATCGGGGGCATGTCCGCCAGTCTCACGGTCACTTACTACAAGCCCGGCGGTGCGATTTGTTACACCGCAACGGCCCCTATTGCCACAGGGGGCGCCACGCCCACCGTGGTGCTGACCTACAACAACGCCGCCGGTAGGACGGTTGGAACCGCCACAACCACCGGGAATATCATGACCGTCACCTGTGCCGGCCAGGCCCCCGTAAACGTGGATCTGAATGCGTGTGGCGCCATGGCGCCGCAGGATCCGGCGGCAATGATGGCCGCGGCGTGTACGATGGGCACCTGCAACTAGCTGGGGAACAACGTAAGTCGCAAAAACCTTCTGCGGCCTGTGTGTTAGGTTCGGGCCTCAAGTGCCCACATGAAATCTTTCCCCCTGATGATGGTCCTCCTTGCTGGCCTTACCGCGGCGTCCTGTAAAAAGGAGGCATCGGTCAATAAGCCCCCAGGAATCCCCACCGCGCCGACATCCCCAACCGGGGCCCCCACGTCGGCGCCGGTGGCCCCCGCGCACGCGGCGACGCCGAACCCCGCTGAGGCCGAAATGGTTCCGTCGGCCCCAGATCCGGGCAGCACCGTGGAGGGGACAATTTTTATTCCTGCCAATCGGAAGAAAGACCTGAACAAGAACGCCATCCTGTTCATCACCGCGCGGCGGGCCGGGGGGGCTCCGGGACCGGGGGCCATGATGGGCGCGCAGAAACACCCAATCGGCGATTTTCCAATGCCGTTTTCTCTGTCATCCCGGGACGCGATGATTCCCGGGACGCCGTTCGACGGCGAGGTCAATATCAGCGTCCGCATCGACAGCGACGGCGATGCCATCACCCGAAAAAAAGGCGATCTTTTTGGCGTGGCCAACGGCATCAAAGTCGGCACCCACAACGTAAACATCAACATCGACCAGATTCAGGCCGAAGATGAAACGTTAGGGGGGCGTCCTCCCGGCGCCGGACGTGCGATGCCCCCAGGTCACCCCTGATCAACGCGCGCGCCAATCATCCCTGATTGTTGTACAGTCCTGCCCCCAAAGAGGAATTCATGCCTGACTATAAGAAAATCCGCGACATGGTGAGCCACCGGGTGACGTTTGAATACGACACGGGTGCCAAGGTGATTGGCTACGTGGCGGCTTGTGCCCCCACGTCGGGCCCTGTTCATTACGCTGTCCTATCGAAGGTGCAGATTCTGGATGCGTCCAACAACGTGGTGGCGAAATTCGACGAACTGCCGATCGTGCCGAACAACCTGGTCGGTTTTCGGATCACCGAAGGCCCGCTGTAAAGCGGCCGGCAGGCCGGAATGATGCTGCGGTCATCCTGGTTGGCAGCGGTGCTGGTCGTTGGTTGTGCGGGACCAGCCACCCAGATCGTAACGAATTTTCGCGACCTGCCGGAAGCCAATGGGCGTCCCCAGGTTACCGCGGTGGACGATCTAGGGGGGCGTGATGTCCCCGCGAACGGTGATTTGCGCCCCGCGCCCGGTGACGGCATCGCTGTCATTGGCGAAGCTTTATGGATCCGAGGAAAAAATTTCGGCCGCCAACCGACTGTGACCATTGGGGGTCGCGTGGCGGCGGTCCTATCCCGCACCATGGACGGTGGGATTCTGGTGCGGGTGCCGCCTTCGGCGACGTCGGGTCCGACATCCCTGGTTGTGACCCAGGAACAGGGCCAGGCCGAATTTGATATCCGGGTGCTGCGGTTCGTGGGGACAGTGGCGCCGGGGCTGAACGCTGTGACTTGGGCGCAGGTGCAAGGGGAAGGTGCCACGGCTCTAGACTTGGTGACGTCGCTACAGGCCCCACGGGCGCTTGAATTTTCGGCTGATGGCCGCGCGGGTTACGCCCTTGTGGGGACGGGACAGGTGGCGGTCATCGACATGGCGGCCCCTGGGGGGCCGACTGTCGTCGAAACCCTGGATCTTGGCCCTCTCCCCGTGCGTGCGTTGTTGGTTGCGCCTCTGGTTCATCGGGCCTTGGCCGTTCGTGATGAAGATGTCGTCGTCTTGGATTTGTCGTCCCCGCTGCGTCCCATCAGGAACACGCCGCGCCCCTTGCCCCCGACGGTGTGCGTGGGGAAACCCATCAAGTTCGCTCTGTCTCCGGACGGGCTGCTGTTGGCGGCGGCGGTGACCGAACGAAACCGGGTGGTGTTGTTACGCGCGGACCGGCTGCAACCGTCCCAGGCGGCGATTGCTGGTGATCTGGCCTTGCTGCCCGAGCTGCGGGCGCAGGTTCTGGTGGATCTGGCGTTTTCGCCCGACGGCAACACCCTTTGGGCGTTGTCAGGAAGCACGGCTGACAGCCAGCCCCTAGGGCCGCAGCCGACCCAGGTGTTTGCCGTCAGGTTACGGCGCGAAGGGGCGGGGGACGTGAAGATGGAACTGGCCCGGACCGTTACGTTGTCGGGTACGAACGCGCCGGTGGCACTGGGGACTGGCCGCGCGGCCCCCTTGTCCAGCGGGGCAGCGGTTCGACTGCCACCCGAACGCGCGACGGTTTATGTGGTGGCTGACGTTGATCCCGGGGCCCGATCCACAATTTTGGCGCTGGGATCCGAGGATCAGGCCAAAGACCTATTTGCCGTCGATGGTGCCGCACGCATCACCGGAACTGACGTAACCCCTGACGGCAAATGGATAGTGGGGGCCGTAATGCAATCAGCCGGCGCCCAAGCCCTGGCTGTGATCCGTGCCGATGGCCGCCCGGGGGTGCCCCAAACGTTGGGGCTGGGCCGGACCATGGGGGCGGTGAACGCAAGGGTACGAATTCAGCCGTGAACTAAGGAAAAAACTATGAGCCACGCCAGCCCCGGGTCCGACGTCATCAAATCTGTATCCCGTGAAACCCGTCTGTTCCCACCGTCGAAGGATTTTTCCGCGCAGGCCCATATCAAAAGCCGCGCCGATTACGACAAACAGTACCAGCGGTCAATCCAGGATCCGAAGGGGTTTTGGGGCGACACGGCGCGGGCAGAACTTGAGTGGAAGAAGCCCTTTACCCGGGTGATGGCGGGCGAAGTTCCCTCGGTGACCTGGTTCGATGACGGCGAATTGAACCTGTCATCCAACTGCCTCGATCGCCATCTGGCCACGCGGGGTGACCAGCCCGCCGTCGTGTTTGAAGGCGAACCGGGCGACGAACGCGTCCTCACGTTCCGGCAACTGCACGCAGAAGTATGTCGATTTGCCGCGGCACTTCGTGATCTGGGGGTGGCCCGGGGGGATCGGGTTGCGATTTACCTGCCTATGGTTCCCGAAGCCGCCATCGCGATGCTGGCGTGCGCGCGCCTGGGGGCCCCTCACATGGTGGTGTTCGGTGGCTTTTCCGCCGAGGCACTGCGGGATCGCATCAATGATTGCCAGGCAACCGTGTGTGTGACGGCGGACGGGGGGTGGCGTCGTGGCAAGGTGGTGCCGCTGAAGGCCAACGTGGATGCGGCGCTGCTGCACACGCCGACCGTGAAGACCTGCGTGGTCCTGCGGCGGACCGGTACCGAGGTGCCAATGATGCCAGGGCGCGACCGCTGGTGGCATGACGTGGTGGAAGGAAAACCAACGGATATCCCCGCGGAATCCCTGCCTGCTGAACACCCGCTCTTCATTTTGTACACGTCGGGTACAACCGGAAAACCCAAGGGCATTTTGCACAGCACGGGCGGGTACCTGCTGGGCGCCCATCTGACCACCAAACATGTATTCGACGTGCGCACGGATGACACCTATTGGTGTACAGCGGACATTGGCTGGGTGACGGGGCACAGTTATGTTGTGTACGGCCCCCTATCGAACGGGGTCACCACCTTCATCTACGAAGGCGCCCCTGATTTCCCCAACAAGGATCGCTTCTGGTCGATCATCGAACGACACAAGGTCACGATTTTCTACACCGCCCCGACGGCCATCCGGGCCTTCGTGCGCTGGGGTAACGAACACCCGGCCAGCCACGATCTATCGTCCTTGCGGCTTTTGGGCAGTGTGGGCGAACCTATCAACCCCGAAGCTTGGATGTGGTACCAGGAACACATTGGACGGGGCCGTTGCCCCATCGTGGACACCTGGTGGCAGACCGAAACCGGTGCGATTATGTTGTCGCCCCTGCCGGGCGCCATTGC
>JAYUUT010000007.1:0-24775 GCA_043754455.1 Myxococcales bacterium | reverse complement strand
GACCGATTCGGCTCTGTGACGGGGGATGGACCCGCATATGTGGCCCTGGTGCAGCGGCTGGCGCGCCTGTCCGCCGATGAGATTTTAAGCGCGCTGGGGCTAACCCGGGTGCCAAAATGGCTGGGGCGTCCCGCGGCGCTGCCCTTGTTGGCGTTGTCCTGGCCATTGGCGCGGATTTTGGCGCGTTTTGATTTCCGTATCGACACGTGTGGACTTCCGGTGGCTGCAGCGGAGGCCCTGTCAGAACTCGGAGCCGCGCTTTTGACCAGCATGCCACCGCCTCGCCATGGTCCCCTGCTGCTGCTGTCGAATCACCCAGGCGCCTACGACGCATTTTCGTTGATGGCCGCCACGGGACGTTCGGATCTGGCGATCCTGGCTGCCGACCGCACGTTTCTGCGGGCGATTCCATCCCTGGCCCCGCACCTGATTCTTGTGCCGGATGCAGGTCTTGGACGTGCCATGGCGTTGCGTAGGGCGATCTCACATTTACGGTCAGGGGGCGCTCTTCTGCATTTCCCTGCGGGGTGTATCGAACCTGATCCGGCCTTCGTCAACAGGGGCCCATCGCCAGCGCCTGATTTGCTGGCGCCGTGGATAGCGGGAACCGACAGCCTTGTGCGGGCCGTGCAGCGTGTGCGAGGGACAGTGGTGGTGGCGGCGGTCAGCGGTGTCCATTCGCCGCGGGCCAAACGTTTGCTGTTAAACCGATGGGCTGAAAGACGCGGGATCACAACCTTGGCGCCGCTTTTTCAGCTAGCCGGGCGGCTGCGCGATGTGCAGGTGGTTGTGCGGTTTTCCCCCGCCCCCCCTGCGGCCCCGCCGGGCAAAGGTGATGACGTCACGGCGACGCTCCGGCGCGCGTTGCTTGCGCTGTGCGAGGCGGCCATGCCGTCTTCCAACCCAGTGGCGTAGGTTTTAACGCTGTCTAACCCACGCAGAATCGTCGACGCTGGATTTCAGTGTCTCGCCGTCGGGGCTGTGAAGTGTTAGCGGTGGGTTTCAGGTGACCGACCCAAGGTGTCCATGTGGCCGCAGCGGGCTTATAGTTGCGCCCGCCCCGTCTTCCTCATCCTTTCGCGGACGCCGCGCCCCAAAATACGTGTAGAGGACGGGCAGAACGTAAAGCGTCAGCGGCGTGGCCGAGGCCAAACCTCCGATGACGACCAAGGCGAGGGGTCTCTGGGTTTCGGCGCCAATTTCGTGTGAGAAGGCAGCGGGGAATAGGCCCAGAGCCGCCAACAAGGCTGTCATGACCACCGCGCGCAACCGTGCAAGGCTTCCCTCGGAGACGGCGAGGTGCACGGGACTGCCATTTTGAACGCGGGTGTTGATATCGGACACCAACAAGACGCCGTTCAAAACCGCCTGACCCATCAAAGCGATGAAGCCAACGGCAGCCGAAACCGACAGATTCACGCGCGCGATCCACAGCGCCACAACCCCTCCGACCAGCGCAAAGGGAATGTTTGCAAGAATAAGAAGCGCCGAGCGCAACGAACCAAAGGCCTGCATGAGCAGTAAGAAAATAAGTCCCACGCTCAGCGGGATCACCAATGACAGGCGTTTCATGGCTCGTTCCTGGTTCTCGAATTCGCCCCCCCAGGTGACGAAGTAGCCGGCGGGCAGCTTGACGGCCTTTTTTACCTGCGCCTGGGCGTCATGCACGAAGCTTCCCATGTCGCGGCCGCGGACATTACATTTGATGCCGATGAACCGCTGATTCGCCTCGCGGCTGATGCCCGCCCGTCCGGTGGCAACCTGAATGGTCGCAAGATCGGTCAAGGGAACCCGTGCCCCCTCGGGGGTGGTGACGAACAAGTTGCGTACCGATTCGGCGTCCCTGCGAAAGGCTTCAGCAAAACGGATGGTTACTGGAAAATGGCGTTGCCCTTCCCACAGGGACGTAGCCTCCTTGCCGCCCAAACCAACCTCGATGGCGTCCTGGACGTCCACCACGTTCAGTCCATATCGGGCGATTTTGGCGCGATCGACCTGGATCTGCAGCTGGGGCAGCTCCGCCGCCTGAAGCACAGCAAGGTCGGCGACGCCCGGAATCTTGGACATCGTCCGCCGAATCTCATCGGCTTTTTGTGAAAGAGTTTTTAGATCGTCGCCGAATAACTTAACCGCTATCTGCCCCTTGATGCCCGATATTGACTCCTCAACGTTGTCCTTGATGGGCATCGAAAAATTGTATTGAACGCCGGGCATCTGGGACAGCGAATGGCTCATTTTTTCGATCAAATGATCGAGATCATGGGCGGTCTTCCATTCCTTTTGTGGCCTTAGATCCGCCAGAAATTCGACGTTATTCACAGCCTTGGCGTCCGTGCCGTCTTCGGGGCGACCCAGTTGTGATACCACCTGTTTGACTTCAGGGAACGCGAGCAACCGTAGACGAATCTGCGGCGCCAGTTTCTGTGACTCTTCCATGGATACTGACGACGGCAGGGTCGCTGTCACCCACAAGACGCCTTCGTTCAATTCCGGGAGGAATTCGGATCCGACGACCCGCAAAAGGCCCACGGCCGCCACAAGGGAGAGGACCGTGCCGGTAAGTACAATTTTGCGGTGCCCCATCACCCACGTGAGCGATGGCTTGTAGAGTCGTTCGATAAGCGCAATGACCGGACTTATCTTCTCTTTGGCACCCCTCATGGCGATGACGCACAGGACGGGTACGAGCGTCAGCGAGAACAACAGGGCCCCCACCAAAGCGCTGGCCACTGTGTTCGCCATGGGCGAGAAGATGCGGCCTTCAACCCTTTGCAATGTGAAGATGGGGACGTAGGCGACGATAATAATAATCAGAGAGAAAAGGGTAGGACGTGCCACTTCTTTCACGGCATCGCGCACGACATCTTCGATGGGGGCATCGGGACGATGGTGACGGTGACGGAAGACGTTTTCCAGAATGACGACGGCGCCGTCAACGATGATGCCAAAATCCACAGCCCCTAAACTCAGCAAATTCGCGCTCATATGGCGCGATCGCAAGTAGATGAAACTGACCATGAGAGCCAGCGGAATCACAGACGCCACAACAAAGGCGCCCCGCAGAGACAACAAGCCGACGAAAACGATGGCGACAACCAAAAGCGCGCCTTCAGCTAGGTTGTGCATGACGGTGGTTAGTGTCTTGTCCACCAAGGTGCTGCGATCGTAGTAGGGAACGATTTTCACCCCTTTGGGCAAGACCTCCCGGTTGATTTGTTCGACCTTTGCGTGGATGCCTTCAAGAACTTGGGCGGGGTTCTCGCCTTTTCGCAATAGAACAACCCCTTGCACCACCTCGTCTTCGCCGTCCTTGCCGACGGCGCCTCGACGCAGAACCGACGCCACCTCGACGGTCGCGACATCTGCTATGCGCAACGGGGTGCCCCCGCGGGAGGCAATGACAACGTTGCCGATGTCGTCTTTGGATCCCAAAGAGCCAAGGCCACGAATGACCATTTCCTCGCTGCCGTGTTGGATGTAATTTCCTCCGGCGTTTCCGTTTGACCGCTTTAGGGCGTCAAACACCTGGGGCAGGTTTAGTTCAAAGCTTTTGAGCTTGTTCGGATCAACCCGAACCTCGTACTGCTTTTGAAACCCCCCGAATGACACCACATCGGCCACGCCATCCACCTGCCGCAATTGCCGTTCCAAAACAAAATCCTGCAACGTGCGCAGGTCCATAGGCGATTGGTTTCCACTCAGCACGTACCGGTAGATCTCGCCAATTGGGGTATACAGCGGCCCCAGGCGGGCTGTAACCCCCTCAGGCAATTCGACCTGGCGAAGCCGTTCGTTGACCTGCGCCCGGGCGAAATAGTCGTTGCTGTCCTCGTCGAAAGTCAGGGTCACCAAGGACAGACCGAAGATCGAAACCGACCGCATCCGCGTCAGATGAGGGGTCCCGTTGAGCTCTTTTTCAACCGGCAGGGTGACCTGACGTTCGACCTCCTCGGGGGCGTGTCCCGCATAAATAGAGATCACCTGAACCTGGGTATCGGTGACGTCGGGAAACGCCTCGACCGGCAGTTGCTTGAATGAAAAGAAGCCGAGAACGCCCACCGTGACGGCGATAAACGCCACGGCGATGCGATGGCCAAGGGCCCAGTCGATCAGTCGGTCAAGCATGGCAGTGGCCCCTAACGGTTCTCAATCTCAGCCTTGAGAAACAGCGCACCCTCGGTGACGATCCGTTCTCCCGGGCGCAAACCCTCAAGAACGACCGAACGTCCGTCCTGACTTGGCTCGACCAGCACCTTGCGCTTGGAAAAACGGTTGTTTCCGGTGACCAGCATGACCACGTTGGACTCGCCGTCGGTCAGGACCGCGCCTGAGGGCACCGTCACAGCAGACGCGGGGCCATTGAGCGGTAGCGTGACCTTGGCGAACATCTCGGGTTTCAGTTTGTGTTCCGGATTGTCGACGCTCATGCGAACCTTCACAGTGCGTGTCATCGAGTCGACAACCTCGCCAATGTGGTCGATCCGCGCCTTGAAGACCTCGCCCGGATAAGAAGCGACAGAAATATCTGCCACAAGCCCAGTTTTCACGTGGGACAGATGCCGTTCATAGACATCCGCCAGAATCCACAAGCGTGACAGATCAGAAATCGTGACAAGGGGTAGGCCCGAATCAGCCCGGACCTCGGCCCCTGGCAGGGCCGCGCGGTCAACCACGGTTCCCGCAATGGGGGCTCGCAATGTGAAGCGCGTGCTGTCTGCCGCGGGACTTATGTGCAAAAGTTCCAGCCTAGATTCTGTGCGCGACAGACTGGCCCGCGCCTTCACGACGTCGCTTTCGGACTGGGCCACTTCCTTTTGCGCAACGGCCCGATCAGCGTAAAGGCCGCGCAATCGTTCTAGCGAACGTTTTGACAGATTCAGATCAGCTTCGGCGGATCGGAATTCGGATATTGCGCCTTCGACTTCGGGGGAAACGATGGCCAACAGGGCCTGTCCCTTTTTCACCACGTCGCCAGGCTTCACGTTGATGCCGTCGACACGGCCAGAAAGCGGGCTGCCTACACGGCTGGTGCGATCTTCGTCGAAGGCCACTTTGCCGGTTGCGGCCGTCAGCCCCGCGAGGACGCCCACCGTTGCTTCGCCAAGTTTAACGTACTGTAGTTTTCGGTTGCCAGGTTCAAGGTCGACTTCGTTCGCAGGAGCTTCGGCGGACCCGGAGCTTTCGGCGGAACGTGCTTCGACGGCCTTGGATCCCTCGCAAGCTCCGAACAGGAGGGCGCCACATAGAAGAGGGAGGCCTGTGGGGCCCAAGGAAAAAGGAATCTTTTTAGAAAAGGGCGTACGGCGCATGTGTGCCCATGAACAGCAGGTTTTATGCCAAACTGAATCCGTCCCAAATGGGGGCGCCGCACCTCTGTGTCGTATGGAAAAATGCCCCAGCCCATGGGGCACGGGGCAAAAGTCCCAAGCGTTCGTCGGTAGAACCGACTAGGACGATTATCTTGTGAGAGCCCCCCGCATTCGCTAGCCTTGTGCGATGAAAGGACCTGTTCGGGCATGCGCGGTGTTTGCTATGTTCAGCCTCTTTAGTTGCAGTCGCGCGTCGAACGAAGCTTTCGATTTGGATGCTGCGCCAGGGCCCGACGGACAGACACGGGTGGACGTTGCCCGTCCAGATGCTGCACTTCCTGATGATGCTGCGGTCATCGGTCGGCCCGACGACGCCCAAGTTTTAAAGGCCGGGGCCGGATTGTTTCGCCCTCAGCCTGGCATGACCTGGCAGTGGCAATTGACCGGCCTTCCGATAGATCAAACAGTCGACGTACAGATGTACGACGTGGATCTGTTCACAACGACGGCGGCTGAAATTTCCCAGTTGCATGCCAAGGGCCGCATCGTTGTCTGTTACTTTAGCGCCGGCAGTTGGGAGAAATTTCGGCCCGATAGCAGCCAGTTTCCAGCCACCGTTCAGGGGTCGCCGCTGGATCCACCATTTCAGGACGAACGATGGCTTGACATTCGATCGCCTGTGACCCGCATGGTGGTAGGCGCGCGTCTCGATATGGCGGTGCTAAAAAAATGCGACGCTGTCGAACCCGACAACGTCGATGGATTCGACAACAAGAACGGCTTTAACCTCACGGCCTCCGATCAGTTGAATTTCAACAGATTTGTGGCAGCCGAAGCCCACAAACGGGCTTTGTCGGTGGGATTGAAGAATGATCTTTCACAGCTTGATGATTTGGTGGCTGATTTTGACTGGGCGCTAAATGAGGAATGCGTGAAATACAAAGAGTGTTCGAGTTATTCGAAAAACTTTATTGCAAAAGACAAGGCGGTTTTTCATGCAGAATACGTGGCGGCTTCGGAACGTGATCGGGTATGTGCTGTGACTGTTCCTCTTAAATTGAGCACAATCATCAAGAAAATCGGCCTGGACGGGTTTCGCGTGCCTTGTCCTTAGCCCACCGCCATGGATAGTCTTGACCGCGTCCGCGCCGCCTTCGATCCGGAACGGTTCCGCAGCGAGGGACATGCCGTTATCGACATTTTGGCTGACTACCTCTCGCGGGCCCAGACGGGGGACGTGCAGATACCTGTGCTGCCCTGGCTTGATCCCCATGCGCAGGTCAAGGCCTGGCCTGCCACATTTCCTAGTGGCGAACCGCTGTCCGAACTTTTCGACCGGGTCATCGCTGCGTCGATTCACCTGCACCACCCGCATTACGTGGGACACCAGGTGACCGCACCCCTGCCGGCAGCGGCGCTCGCGGATCTGGTTTCGTCGCTGCTGAACAACAGCATGGCCGTGTACGAGATGGGCCCGGCTAGCACCGCGATGGAACAAACCCTGCTGCGTTTTTTGGCGGCCACCCTACAGATGCCCCCTGGCGCCGATGGGGTGTTCACCTCGGGCGGGTCGGCAGGCAACCTGACCGCCCTACTCGCTGCCCGGCAGGCGAAGGCCCCTGTGGATGTGTGGACGGGTGGCCTCGCGGGCGGGGCGCTATTAGCCTTTTTGGTGTCAGAACAGGCGCATTACTCGGTCGACCGTGCGATGCAGATCATGGGACTTGGACGTGCGGCGGCCTTCCCGATCCCGGTCGACGGCAATTTTCGCCTGCGGGCGGATGCCTTGCCTGTCGCGCTCGGCCGGGCGCGCGATGCGGGCCGGACGGTCATAGGTGTCGTCGCCAGCGCGGGTTCGACCGCCACGGGCGCTTTCGATCCGTTGGACGCAGTGGCTGATTTCTGTGCCGATCACGATCTGTGGCTGCATGTCGATGCGGCCCACGGCGGCCCAGCGGCATTTTCGCCGCAACACCGCGCGCTTGTCCACGGGATTGGGCGCGCTGATTCGGTGGTGTTCGACGCACACAAACTAATGCTGATGCCGGCCCTAATAACCGCTGTCATCTTCCGCGATGGCGCCCGTTCGTACGACGCTTTCAAACAAGAAGCGTCGTATTTGTTCGTGGGCCGTCAGGGCGAAGACGAATGGTGGAACGCGGCCCAACGGACCCTCGAATGCACCAAATTCATGATGTGCCTTAAACTATTTACGGCGTTGACCATCCACGGGCCAGGCTTCTTCGCGGACTATATCGACGACATGTTCGCGTTGTCTGCGCGTTTCGCCGATCGCATTGAATCGGCCCAGGATTTTGAATTGGCCATCCGGCCCGCCTGCAACATTGTGTGCTTCCGTTACACCCGTCCCGGTGTCAGTGGCCTCCCCTTGGACGACCTGCAGGCCCGCCTGCGGCGCACGATCGTCGAATCTGGCGCCTTTCACCTAGTCCAGACCCGATTGCCAACCGGGCTGTACCTGCGCGTGACCCTGCTAAACCCCTTCACCCGTGACGCAGATCTAGATGCCCTGCTTGACTGTATTCGGGCAACCCCGGGGTGATCGGATCGGGTTTCGGGATAAGATGAATGTGCCATGAAGATTGATGCCGCTACCCAAACCGAGCTTGAGGCCGCCACGTTTCGTCGGCTCGTTCAGCATTTTCGCGAACGCAGCGACGTTCAAAACATCGATGTGATGAACCTGGCCGGATTTTGCCGTAATTGTTTGTCCAAATGGTACCGCGCCGCCGCCACCGACCGGGGGCTGGACGTCAGTGACGCCGAGGCCCGCGAGTCCATCTACGGAATGCCTTATGACGACTGGAAAGCGAAGAACCAAAAACCTTAGCGAACGGGCAGAATCAATTTTTCAAAAGCGGTAACGGCGTCTGACCATTTTGGCAGGTGGGGCGCGAACGCCATCGCCGCAGCTTTCATTGTTGCGCGCAGCCCCGCATCGTTCGTGAAGGCCGCCAAGGCCCTGCCCAATTCGGTGACGTTGCCCGCCGGTACGACCAGCGCCGCCCCCGATTTTTCCAGAAGGGCAGACGCGGGACAGGCCGTTGTGCAGATGACGGGTGTGCCGGCCGCCACCGCTTCGGTCAGCACCATGCCGTACCCTTCTAGCGACGAAGGCAGCACCAACGCTGCCGCATCCGCAATCGCCCCCGCTAGGGCGTGGTTGTCGATAGCCCCCTTGAAGGTGACCGATGCGGAAAGGCGCGACGACTTTTGCACTGCGGCCCGCAACAATGCCGCGTAGGCGGGATCTCGGCGTTCGTCCCCTACGATGTGGAGACGGGCGTCTGGTGCCGCCGCGCTGTCGAAGGCTGCGATTAGGGTGTGCACCTGCTTGTGTTCCAGGAGATTTCCCACGAAGAGCAAAGCACCACCGTCCGCCCGTCGCAGGGGAATCCCCCCCGTACGCGCGATCCGGTCGGCGCCGGGCTCGACAACGTCGACGGCCACACGACATCCTTCCGCCACGAGACGTTCCGCGGTTGCCAGGCTAGTGGCCACGCAGACATCCGCGGCGTCCAGCGCCCGTTGTTCGGCCGCATGATCCGTTTCGTTGCCCCCACCCCACCGAGACAGGTGGTGGACCAGCAACAGCCGTCTGGGGCCGTGCCTGATGGATTCGAAAAGAGGACCCAGGTCGCGGAAACACAGCTCGTCGCCCACGCAGACGTCGTACGCCCCTTGTTCTATCAACCTGACAAGCACGGGGCCGACCTGCGGCAACGATACGACGTCCACGTCATGACCCCGGGCGCCCAGACCTGCAACCATCTCCAGGTCGTAAATGTACCCGCCCGTCGTCTGGTCAAGGGCCCCGTAGATGACCCAGGCAATGCGCACCCTAAAGCGGCCGTTCGTACGCCGCCCACGCAACGGGGGATTCACGCAGAAGCACCCGGATGGAGGCAGGCGTCTGGGGCGCGCCGTCCGGGGGCAGGGCGGTTAGTTTCGCAGCGGCCTGGTCAGCCACGTACCGTGCGACATATTCGGTTGTGGAAAGTTGTCCTGCGAAGGCGGGGTGATCGTCCAGGTTGCGATAGTCCAAAGATTCCAAAACGCTGCGAATCACGGCGCGCAGGGCACCGATGTCCATGACGACCTGGTGGACATTCAGTGTCAACGTCCGTACTTCGATTTCGACCGCGTAAGTCGCGCCGTGCAGTCTTTGAGCGGGACCGAAAAAGGGATCCGCGAAACTGTGTGCGATCATCACGTGATCTGAAACGCCAAGCGAGTACATGATTCACCCTGTGTAAGAAAAGACGGTTTGTAGTGCATCGGCCGGATCGTGATCTAGACGCGCATAAACCGCGGGCGCTTCGGCGAATTGTACGGCCGGATCGATCAACAGATCTAAGCTGTCGTCGCCCAAAAGCGTCGTCACCAACGCGAACCGCCGGGCCGTGTCCCATCGCGGGGTCTTAAAACTGGGCACCCGCGACACCTGGCTTGACCGCAATGTCAGCCGCCTTCGGTGGAAAGCCGCGCCAAGGTGCACGGGGCTGACGCGCGCGCCGTAGAACGATGCCACCACGATGGTCGCCTCCATTGCGGCATGTGCGATGGCGCGATCAAGGGTCGCGGGGTTGCCCGTGGCTTCGATGACCACATCCGCGTCGCCCCCGGGTGCGCGGTCAGCAGGCGCCTCGGCCGTGGCACCCAGGGCTCGCGCCGCGATCCTTCGACGTCCACCTGGTTCCACAACCAGAACCTGCGCCGCGCCTGCCCGACGACACAAATACGCGCATAGAAGCCCCACGATACCGCCACCCAACACCACCACCCGATCACCCAGCGCAACACCCGCGTCCCACACCACGTTCACCGCCGTTTCGAGATTCGCGGCCAGCACCATGCGGGCATCAGGCGTGCCATCTGGAATCGCGCGGACGTCCGTAGCTGCAACCGTATGTTCGTCGCCGTGAGGCAAAAGAGCAAAGATCCGCTGTCCCAGCGCCATATCAGCCCCGCTGCCGACCTCGGCCACCGCGCCCACCCATGCGTAACCATAACGACGTGGGTAGGTGGGGACACCGTTTAGGTCCAAGGACGAATCGAAAGGTTCAGGCCCCTCGCCCCGGTACAGCAACAGTTCGGTCCCCTGGCTTATCCCTGAGACAAGGGCGCGGATCCGCACCGATCCCGCAGGTAGCCGTGGCGGGGCCTCGGTGGCTTCGCGCACTTGCACCTGCCCGGGGCCCAAAAACCACAGTTCGCGGCGCGGTCCCATCAGGGGGCCTCGTGCAAGGGAATGCGGACGTGATCCAGTTCTGCCGAGGACGTGTGATCGGCGGGTTGCGTGTCGTAGGTGATTGCCCCGCTAAGCAGCAGGTTCGGCCCCAGCCTATCGACACGCAGCCTGTCCAGGGCGATGGCCCCAGACGCATCCGCGACGCCCAGATCCGCAAGCCCCGGTACGGCTGGCGTTCCCAGGAAACACGGCGCGATGTCGATCTGGACCGCGTCGGCCAGGCGTTCACGCAAAAAGGAAGTCAGCACAGCCGCGCCGCCTTCAACCAGCAGCCTTTGCACGCCCTGTGCCGTCAGCGTCGCCATCAGAGCCTGCAAGGACACGCGGCCATCGGAGGTTGGCGTCACACACATGACTTCGGCGCCCCTCGCCTGTAGGCGCCTTTGGTCGCGTGCGGTTGCCCGCCCTTGTGCCCCAAATACCCACAATTCCCCGCCGCCATCGAAAAGACGCGCCGAGTCCGGTAGACGCAAGGTTGAATCCAAGACAAGGCGTCGGGGCTGGGGCCCCACAACCTCGCGCACGGTCAGACGTGGATCGTCGCAAAGGACGGTTCCGATCCCCACCAGAACGGCATCGTGTTCAGCGCGGGCCCGGTGGGCGTGGATCAACCCTTCGGGCGCGCTTAAAACCGCCCGCCTGTGCCCGCGGGGAAACCCAATCCTTCCGTCCAGCGACTGGGCGAAATGAAGCGTGACGAACGGCCTCCCTTTCATGGCAAGGGGGTTATAGCGTCACGGGCGCTTCCTGTTGGGCCCTTCGGTTGTGACCTTGTCGGACCGTACGGATTCGGGCAGGCGTGTTTCGCAGTTTCATGGATGCCAGCGCGGCCAGATGTCCGGCTGCAATTCCACCGGGCCAGTCCCAAGGGCCTCCCAGCGAAATCCACCCAGCAATTCGCCAGGCGACCTATCGAAGGCCGTGGGCAACAACCCCGCGCTATGGGCCAGCAGGCCGATGATCCTTGTCGCTGGGATCCCCTGCTTTCGAAGGTCGCCAACCGAAACGGGCCTCGTGCGTTTGGCCAGCCGTTCGCCCCCGGGGGCCAAAACCAAGGGCACATGCGCGTAGCAGGGTGCCTTGAGATCAAGGGCCGCGAACAACGCCTGTTGCCGTGGCGTCGATCGCAGCAAATCCGCCCCCCGGACGACCTGGTCGATCCTCATGGCGCCGTCGTCCACCACCACCGCCAATTGGTAGGCGGCGATGCCGTCGGCCCGCCGCAACACGAAATCGTCCACCCCGTCGGGACCAAACGGATCGCAGGCGCCCATGACCGTATCGACGAAGGTGACGCGTTGTCCCCCCCGAAACCGCACGGCCGGCAAACGCCCGGCGCTGTGGGCCAGGGCTATAACCGTGGCCGAATCCAGGGTGCGGCAGGTGCCGGGATAACGCCGTTCGTCGCCCTCGTCCTGCGCCACAGCCTCGTGGGGCGCGCTGGCGGCACGAAGCACGTCGGCCCGCGAACAACAGCACAAAAACGCCTGTCCCGACGCCAGCAACCGATCGATGGCCGCGTCGTACCGGGCGCGCCTTTCGCTCTGCCGGTAGGGCGCAAATGGGCCTCCGGTGGTTGGTCCTTCATCCCAATCCAGGCCCAGCCAGCGCAGATCGTCCAGCAGCCGTGATTCGGCATTCGCAGGGATTCGCGCCTGATCCAGATCCTCGATCCGCATCACCAGGGTCCCCCCTTGATGGCGCGCAGCCAGCCAGGCCAGCAGCGCCGTGCGTGCGTTGCCAAGGTGCATGGCCCCGGTTGGGGAAGGTGCAAACCGCCCGCGCATACGGGCAGTATAGGCCGATTGTGCCCGTGTGCGACGACGGCGACGTTCTCCCACCTCCTGCTCCCCACGCCTCCCAATCGCCTTGAAATCACGTAGGAATCTTCGTGGCAGCGTCGATTCGATTTAAGGTTGTGGCCGATGCCTCCCGATCCCGTCGATCCCCCGAAGAAGCTACGCAACGTGGCCGAAGAGATCCCCAACGTTCTGCCGCTTCTGCCGGTTCGCGACTTGGTCGTGTTTCCGTACATGATAGCGCCGTTGCGGGTGTCTCGGCCGATTTCGCAGGAAGCCGTGCAGGCCGCTCTGGATACCGAAGATCGCCTGTGTTTCATCGTTGCCCAGCGTGACGCCGGCGAAGAAGATCCGAAACCTGGATCGCTGTACAGGGTGGGCACCGTCGGCGTCATCATGCGCATGCGCAAACTGTCCGATGGGGGCCTGAAAATTCTGGTGCAGGGCCTGTGTCGCGCACGCATCCAGCGGTTCCTGACCGAACACCCCTGTTATCGGGTGCGCCTGGATGTGTACGACGAGCCCGCCTTTGGCAAGACCGTCGAACTGGAAGCCACCACACGCTCGATACGCCAGAACGTCGAACGGGTGGCCGAACTGGGGCGGACCCTGCAACCGGAACTGGCGATGGTCCTGGGGAACGTTGAAGAGCCTGGGCGTATGGCGGATCTGGTTGCGTCGAACCTGACGCTAAAATTGCCCGAAGCGCAGGCACTGCTGGAAACCGACGATCCGGTGGATCGGCTGAAAAAGGTAAACCAGTCCCTAGAAAATGAAATTGGCATTTTGGAGATGCAGAACCGCATCCAGTCAAAAGCCAAAGAAGAAATGTCGAAAACCCAGCGCGACTATTACCTGCGCGAACAGCTTCGGCAGATCCGCACTGAACTGGGTGATGATGGGCACCGGGACGACCTAGATGACCTGCGGCAGAAACTGGACAAGGCCAATTTTCCGGTCGAGGTCAAGGCGGAATCTGACAAACAGATCCACCGGCTGGAAATGATGAGTCCCGAAAGCGCCGAATCGGCGGTGGTGCGCAGCTACCTGGACACCCTGGTCGAACTGCCCTGGAATACCATCACCACGGACACGCTGGATCTGAAGGCTGCGCGGAAGATCTTGGACGACGATCACTATGGCCTTGAACACATCAAGGAACGCATCTTGGATTTTCTGGCCGTGCATCGTCTGCGCAAGGGTGCGCACGGGCCGATTTTGTGCTTCTTAGGGCCGCCCGGGGTTGGCAAGACGTCCCTGGCGCGTTCGATTGCGCGGGCGCTGAATCGCAAATTCGTTCGGATTTCCCTGGGCGGAATTCGCGACGAGGCTGAAATTCGCGGTCACCGACGTACCTATGTCGGTGCCTTGCCCGGACGGATCATTCAGGGCATGAAACAGGCGGGGTCTAGAAACCCGGTCTTTTTGTTGGATGAAGTCGACAAGATGGGCGCCGATTTCCGGGGCGATCCGTCCGCCGCGCTGCTGGAAGTCCTGGACCCGGAACAGAATAATAGTTTTCGCGATCACTACCTGGGGCTGACCTTCGATCTGTCCAAGGTCATGTTCATTGCGACCGCCAACATGATGGATGGCATCCCGGCGCCGCTACGAGATCGCATGGAGGTCACACGTCTGGCGGGTTACAGCGAAGAAGAAAAAATCGCCATTGCCGAACGGTATTTGGTTCCAAGGCAGGTCAGTGAAGCGGGGCTAGGCCCCAAAGATCTGACCATCGGCCGTGCCACATTACGGCGGATGATCAGTGACTGGACGCGCGAGGCGGGCCTGCGCGATCTTGAACGTCAGGTGGCGCAGCTGGCCCGCAAGGTGGCCAGGCAGGTGGTTGAATCAAGTGGAAAGGTCAGCAACGACAGCAAACGCAAACCAGCCGGGGTTTCCGTGTCATCAGCGGATCTGCCCCGGTACCTGGGCCCGCCCCGTTATTTGCCTGATGAAAAACGGGGAGCTGATGAGATCGGCATTGCCAACGGCCTGGCCTGGACGCCGTTTGGGGGCGAAGTTCTCAGCATCGAGGCGCAGTTGGTGGCAGGCAAAGGCCAGTTGATCTTGACCGGACAACTAGGCGACGTGATGAAGGAATCCGCCCAGGCGGCGCTGTCCTACGCCAAGGCCCAGGCCCTGGTGCTGGGACTGCCCCCGGGATTTCATCAAGATCGCGAGATCCACGTTCACGTCCCCGCAGGGGGCGTTCCCAAGGACGGGCCGTCCGCCGGCATCACCATGTGCGCCGTGCTGGTGTCGCTGCTAACCGAAATCCCCCTGCGCAAAGATGTCTGCATGACGGGCGAGCTGACCCTGCGGGGCCGTGTGTTACCTGTGGGTGGGCTGAAGGAAAAACTTCTGGCCGCCGTCGGCGCAGGCATGCGGGTTGCGATCGTGCCAGCGGGCAATGTGCCGGAACTGTCTGAAATCCCGGAACACGTGCGCGCCAAGATCAAAATTCATCCAGTCCGCACCATGGCCGAAGTGTTGCCGCTGGTTTTGGTCAGGGCGCTTCCTTCGGCGGCTGCGGGTAAACGCGGCAAGGCCGCATCGCCCGCCCAGGCAGGCCGCGGCACCGCCTGACCGTAATTCTTGGCCGCGGGTCCCTATTTCGAGCTTCGGGTCTGCAGCATCCGTTCGCGTTCGAACGACCACTGTTTAATCCGCGCCGCGCTAACGTTGGGATCACATGACAAGGTTGTGCTGCCCGCCACACGGCCGGGGGTCTGTTTCCAGTCGTCCTGGCTGAAAACCTTCAGGTACTGGTCCACCAACCCGTGGACCACCGTTGGATTCAACAACGTCTTGGATAGGCTTTGTAGGCGCTCTTCGTATTCAGGGCGGTAGGCTTGCAAGAACGCGCTTTTTAGGTAATTGGGTCCCAGTCGATTTTCCGGATTTCCTTCCAAACCGACGATGAAACTGAGCGTCGCCTTGTATTCGCCGCCGCCGAAGGGTTGAAAACTGGCCTGTCCCAATTCGACGTCGTAGTCCCAGGGAATCACCAACCATTTTTTGTTAGGCCGCCGGTACAAATACTGGTTGTGGATCACGTCATCCCAAGCGCCCGCCCAGTTCCGAACCGCGATGTATCCCAACATGGCGTCAACGTCGAACTGTTCCTCTAGGTACTTTCGCAGCTCAGGGATACCCGTCTTCTTGGCCGCCTCCAATCCCTCCAGCAGCTCCTTGACCTCCATCTGCCCCTGCTTCCAATCGTTGGTTTTCCTGGTGTAGGTCGTCGCATAACGTTCTTGGGGCGTAAAGCCGCAGTTGTCTTTCAGAAGACTTCCGTCTCCCTTGCCGTATTTCGCCTGTTCGTCCGCCGCACCGTGAACTTTGAACAGATCTCCTACGGGTTCGTTTCGTCGTTTGAAAAAACCGTCCGTGGGTTCTTCGAACACGCCCATGTAGTGGTAGTAGGCGCCGTTGACGTGGACGCGCGCAAAATTCACATCGAATCCATATCCGCCCGCAGCCGCATGCAGTTTGGTTCCTATATAGGCCTCCACCCCAGGGCATCCCTGTGCCATCTTGTTCAGATATATGGCGCGCTGGTTGTTCTGAAAATCATCGTAGCGTGGGAACGCCACCTTGAAGCTCAGCACCTTCATCGGCGACGGCCGCATGGGGCCCACGGCCTTCCAGTCGTTGATAACCAGCCCGTTGGTCCGCTGAAAACGGCTGCCTTGGAAGCGAATCCGTACGTCCCAGACCTTTCCTTCGGTCACGAAGGTTGCGGGAAGTGTGGTTTGCCATAGATCATTCATCTTGCAGCCGTTGTTGGCTCCGGGGGAAATATTGTCCCACAACTGGGTCCAGTTTTTCTGCGTGATAAACACCTGGTACACGGTCGCCTTCGTTTGTATTTCAGGCGATACGAAATAGGCGTGCGTATCAAATGGATCGCTCCACCTAGGGCTCAGGATCTCGTCGCCTGATCCTCGATCCGCCTTCACGCGATACCGCACAACCGAGTTTTCAGGCTGCGCGGGTACTGTCGCCACATAGGACCCATCGGCCTGCTTCACAAGAGGGGTTTCGACGTAGACAGGATCGGCCAAGCTCTCCATCGCCACTATGAAATATTCGATCCGTGGGTTCAGGATCTTCATGCCCGGCGGGCCCGCAAACGTTGTCGAAACGTTCACGGTCTCATCCTTTCGGATGATCTTGGTCTTGCTGGCCGTGCCCAGGGCCGTGACAGTGGCAACCAAGGCACCCGGCCGCGATGCAGCTGTGTTCTGGCGGCCGGGAGTGGCCCCATCGATGTCAGAAGCGTCCCAGTTCCAGAAAACATCCGTCGGGGCGTTCATGCTGATGCGTTCCAGACTCATGCCCATCCCCTTGTGCAGGGAAGGCGTTAGATCCTCGGATTGCCATCCACGCCCCGCGCCCAGGGCGTCCGCCCCGATGGGCCAAGGGGCCTTGGTCTTGTAGGTCACCGTGTCCAGCACCAGACCTGCCGCATCGAACAAGGTTATGGTGTCGGACCCGTTGTCCAACTGCCCGCTGTATTCACCGGCGATATCGGCCGCCAAAAGGGGCGGGGCCATTTCCTTGTAGGACGGTGCCTTCAGCAATTTGGCTTGGTTTTTTGCGATGACCAGATACTGTTTGCCCTTGATGGTCCGTCCAGCCGCGAAGCTGAACTTCATTTTCTTGCCCGCGATCTTCCATCCCGCGATCGACACCGGCTCTGTGCCCCTGTTGTAGATTTCGATGAACTCGTAAAGGTCTTCTTCAGTGTCCTCGCCAGCGGGGTGATACATCAGCTCTGACAGTACGACACCCGTTGCGGCCGTCGCGCCTGTCGGCGTTGACCCAGGGGTTGGATCATCCTCGGTTTTGCCGCAGCCTGAAACGAAAAGGCCCAGGGCAGTGGCCAACGCCGTTCCCGCAAGGGTGGAAACCATGAAACTCGGTTTGTTATTCATGCTGATCTCCAGTGGTTCCTAGTTTCCCCGACGCATGTCGCGGCTTGCATCTACGCCTTGTCCCGCGCCCGGTGGCGCTCCTGCATCAGGTCTTGGCCCAGAGGGGGGCATCCCTCCTCCTGTTGGTGCAAAGGTCAGGCCGGATACTTCCGCCGTGACCAATTTGTCGGCGTTGAACGACGTCACATGCACACCCAGGTTCGTAAGCGCGTTGTCCCCGAAAGGAAACGAAGACTCGCCCAGCACCGTCCAGGCCCCTGGTGTGCCGTCGCCCGCCGGCATCGCATAGGACGCCACAACCTTGATTTTGGTTTCTGTGGCCTGAAATCCGTTCGGCAGGACCATTTGCGCGCGGGTCACGGACTTGTCTAGCTTCAGCCAGACCGGCGCCTTGATACCCGCCATGGTCTTGATGGGCAGCATGTCGATGTAGCCGTCGTTAACGGTCTTGCTGACCCGGGCGTGCAATTGCAGCCCCTTGTCCGGGGTCACACTTAACGCCAGGCCGAAGCTATTGCGCTGGATGTTGAAGCTGATTTCAGGAGGGGCGCCGTCGGCAGCCCGGAACATCAATCCCACCTTGGCCTCGGGATCAGGGGCTGACCCCGCGCCTCCCTTCAGGCTTTCAATCTTCACACGGACCGAATCTTCGCCTTGGGTTGCGCGAAACACGTAGGAAAAATACTCGCGGAAATTATCTTTTTCGACGCCCCACGGCTGCCCCCACCCGGTTATCTTTATTGTGGATCCTGAAGACAGAGCCGTGGCTCCTAGGCTTCCCACGTCGTGCAATTCCAGCGCCTTGGTTGCCGGGTTTGCGAACAAATTGCTGATTTGCAGATTCCCTGCATCCACGAATGTGGCTTCCTTCCCACTGTGGGACACTGCCGCCAGCCCAAACAACAACTCGGCATCGGGTCGGCTTAGTGCCAATTTGACGCTGGCGACTTTCAGCACTGTCGATCGGGTCCCGGCATAGGCGGTGATGACGTCTCCGACCCGCACCAGCTTCATCCATTTTCCGGTCTTCAATCGATCGTCGACCGCAGGCATTTCGCCTGGCGCGGGCTGGGCAATCGCTGGGGCTCCTTGGGTCAGCCGGGCGATGATCGTTCCGCCGGCGCCGCCGTTGCCGTTGGTTCCCAAAAACACCATAGGCGCCCCGGGATCGGTTCCCTCCCGGATCATGATCCCCGCGCGGGTCAGGTCATCCACCATCGTCAGGCTGCGCAGATAGACCCAGATTTCAGCGTCGCCCTTGACGGGTTGGAACACGAACCCGCACGAATCAGCCGCGCCCCCAATGTCCGTGCCCCCCGCCCGCAGGAAAAACGACTGTGATTCATTGGTGTGCGTGTACAGCGTTAGGGCGGCCTTGGCGTCGCCCACTGTCCCAATGTCAGCGGTCTTCCATGGATCGGGATTTGTGGCGCGCGATTGTCCCGCGACGCTAGGAAACATGAAGGGGGTATCGCGACCGGGCACAACCGTTGCCGCTGGGCCCTTGGCCGCGTCCCTTGGGACCACAACGGCGGCGTCGGCCTTGGCGACGCCCGCTGCTGGGTTTTTCTTGTCCGATTTGCCGCAGGAACTGGTGGCCACACACGCACCAATTGCCGCGATGTGGGCCAACGTGCTTAACGTATGGTTCGTTTTCAATTGCCACCTGCCGTAAACGCAAAATTTGAAACGTCCGCGGTCGCGAACGCATTTGAATCGTTCGAATACGCCGCCGCCCCTAGATTTCCAACCAGCTCGCTCCCGGACGGAAAGACAATGGGTTCACCCAGCACCGTCCACATGCCAGGCATCCCACCCATACCAGGCATGGCATACGATGCCGTGATGGTGGTTCTTCCCTCAGTCGTAAGAAACCCGTTCGGTTTCATAACGGTGGTGGTCGCCAGAATTTTCTGCAACCGCACCCAGACCGGCGGTTTTATCCCCGGTTGCATGGCGAGGATTTTATTCTCGATCATCGAGTTCGTTATGACGGGAATGTTTCGCGCCCGCAGTTCCAGCCCCGATTCGGGTGAGGCCATAATGGTCGCGCTGGCCCCACTGCGCGAATAGCTGAAGCTAATGGTCGGCGGGCTGCCGTCCGAAATTCGGAACATCAAACCGGCACGCGCGCCCGGATTCGCCATCGGGAACCCATCCACCCGCAGAGTGACCGTTTCATCCTCAGGGCTGACCCGAAACACGAAACCGAAAAATTCCCGGTAGGTGCCCATGACCGTGTCCCAGGGCTGGCCCCAGGCCGTCAGGCGCAGTTTGTCGCCCGACCACAGCGCCACGCTGCCAAGCGTGCCTAGATCTTGCTGGTACAAGGCACGCGTTGCTGGGTTTGACGCCAAATTGTTGATGTAAACGTTGTTCAGCTCTGCCGTTGTCGTCATGGCCTGATTGTTCGACGCCACCGCCACACCGAAAAGCAGATCCGCATTCGGATTTGCCAGCGTCAGCTTCACCGTTCCGATTTCGGTCCACACCGTGCGGCTGCCCGCAAACAAGCGAATGATCGATCCCTCCCGGACCAGGCGTATCCACTGGCCGGTTTTCAAACGATCATCCAAAGGCACCATGTCGTTGTCTGCCGGTTGCACAACGCTGTCGCTGCCTTTGCTGGCGCGCGCGACGGCTTTTCCGCCGGTCGAGCCATCGGTTATGGCCCCTAAAAACACGCTGGGCGCGTCCGGATCTAGGCTTTCCCGGATCATGATGCCAACTTTGCTGTTGGTGTCGACTTTGGTTAGTGACTTCATGTTGCCCAGAATCTCGGCGTCGCCTTTGACGGAGATGTGGAAAAAATGAAAGGCGTCCGCCTTGCCTCCGATGCCTGTCCCGCCAGCGGTAAAGCGAATTTTCTGGGAATCGTTGGAAGGTGTTTCCAGCACCAACTTCCCTGTGCCAGCCCCTAGATTGCCCACGTCCACGGACAGCCAAGGCAAGGACGATGGGGCACCGGGTGGGGCCATCATCGCGCCCATGTCCATCCCCACCATCGTCGCAGGCATCATGGCCGCAGGGGCCGCGTCCACGGCTACGGGAGGTGCGTCGGGCCCCGCATCGGCACGGAACCAGGACGGGAAATCCAGGAACCGCCGTTCTTTCGTCAAAGGATCCGCATACGTGACCGATGCATCGGCCTTCGTCACACTGGCCTTCGTTGACCCTTTATTGCTGCAGGCTGATCCCAGCAGCAACCCTGCAACAAACACAGACACGCGGGCGAGCTTCGCCTTGAACATGGGCACCTCAGTGTTGGAATAGACCCCCTATCCCGAACTTAGGCGCACATTATTCCAAATGAAACGCGAGGTGCAACGGTTTAGCTGTCGTACCCCACGCAGGCTCTCATATAATGCTGCGCGGCTTTGACTGGCGGCTTGTTACAGCTCCAGGCCGCGCGTTTCGGCCGGCCGGTTGCTGTTGGCCTTGTCCTTTTCCTTGGTCTTGGCCTTCGCGGGTTCTTCGGGCGCCTCACGGCGGTTCACCTCGGCGGGGGACGGTCCCCGCGCGCCCGCCACCGACGGCACCACGATGTTGCCCCCGTTGCCTTCGCCCACCTTCTTGGTTTCCGTGCCCGTGATGCGATCCAGAATGTTGTCGTTGGGATCGCGGTCGTTCACCGCGCCGCTGGTTACAGCTTCGACCAAGGCGTCGCGTTTCTCATAGGTGGGGTTGGCAATCTTACGGGCGGATTCCAGGTCGCTTGCCACCCTTCCTTCGTATACGACCAGGCAAAACACGTCGTAAAACTCGGACCGATCAACCAACCGCAACATGTCGCCGGTTTTTGATCCCCAGACATAGTGGTCCAGTTTCACCTTGACGCCAGCCTTGGTTTTTTCCTGAACGGTGACTTCTTTGGCCTTGCCAAATTTGGCCTGCATCAACTGGCCAAATTCCGGGAAAGATTTGCCTGCGAACATGGCCTTATCGAAAGCGATGAACATCTTGTACAGTTTTTCATCTCGGAAAAAGAAGTACCGATCCCAGTTGTCTTCCTTGAACACGACCATGGATTCGGTGGTCCTATGGGCAAATTCCTGGTCGATGATGGACGTGTCGTAACCGGTCTTCTGACCGTCAAACTTTATGATCTTGTTTTTCACGCCATCCAGTTCGGCGCGCATTTCCTTGCGGATGCGATCCTGCCGGCTGGGATCATTGGCGGTTTTTTCTAGCCGTTCGTCGTACGACTTACGAATGCGATCCCGTACATGGGTCAGCACGTCTTCGAAACCCATTCCCCATTTGAAATCGCCCTTGAACTTGTCGATTTCCTTGGCCGAGGCCATCGGGGGTTCAGTGGCCTTGGCCGGGGCCTTGGCCTTGCCTTTCGCGGCGGCTTTTACGGCTTTGGCCTTGGCGGCGGTTGCCACAAGGGGGGATAGAATAAAAGGGGATGCAAGGGTGAACGCGAGCAGGATGGCCTTCATGACGGTGCCTCCGAGTGGATTCGACGACCGAAACCCGAGCTTCCTTCTAACATCCGGTGCCGCAGGTCTACAAGGGCGTGGCAGGGGGGGGTGGTCCGGGATCGGGCGGCGGCGCCGTGTCCTCAGGACCGGTTTTCACGTCCTTGGGCGGCGTGGGGGAATAGTTCGCCGCCTCTCCGGGGCCCGAATAGTCCACCCACAGCACGGTTTTGGTCTTGCGGACGTCTAGGTGAACAAATGACGAATTGGGGTAATACCCGATCCCAACGTGGGAAAAACGCTTCCGAAAATAATCACGCAGATCTGTATTTTTGATCCCCACAACCCGTAAATCGCAGGCCAGCCCCAACATATGGGGGCTTTTGGGATTGCGGGCCACGCTGGGATGTCGGTAACCCGAAATGACCTCGATGCGCCGGCCGGGAAAACTGCGTCCAGTCTGGTAAATCAGCCGCACAAGCCGCGGATCAATCCGGTGTTGCTGGTTGGTGTGGTGGCAGCGAAAAAAACGATCCACACGTTTTGCCAGCCCCCGAATGGGCTTGCCCTGCCCATCTACAAGGCGCAGCCGAAAGGCCTCGCGCCGGTTGATCTGGAACAGATCAATAGCCGGATTGCGCGGCGCCGTTTTTTTGGCGGGCCGCACCGATCGGGCGGCCCACCCGTCCGTCGGCGTCAGGCAAAGACACAACGCCCCGACGTGAACCATAGTGGCCACTGACGCGCCCAGATATCTGCGCGAAACTCTCACCGTCCCCGATCATCGCCCCGAAGGGCCGGAACGCGCCAACTTTTTCTTGTTAAGGCCCCCCCTTAGGCAAGCCAGCGCCAGTCACCGAGGCCCTGTACTGCCGTGACCTGTTATTTTTTTTTGTAGTTGGACCACGAGATCCCAGGCGGCGCGGGGGGACAGATCGTCAGGATTCTGGGCGGTCAGCAGCGCGGCCACGGCCTTCAGATTCGTCAGTTCAGGATTTTCCTGTGTTTTACCAAATAACCCAAGCTGCCCCGACCGCCCCGGATCCATCGAAAGTGGGCCCCCCGGGTTGGAAGCCCTGCCTTCGAGGCCCCCTAGGATTTCGCGGGCCCGCGCCACGACCGGGGGCGGGAGGCCCGCCAGTTTCCCCACTTCGATACCGAACGATCGGCTGATTCCGCCGGCCGTCAGGGTGCGCAAAAACACCACCTCGCCGTTCCATTCGCGCGCGGCCACGCTGACGTTTCTCACGCGGGGGTGTGTGTCCCCCAGGGCCGTTAGTTCGTGGTAATGGGTTGCGAAAAGGGTTCGGGCGCCGACACGGTCGTGCAAATGTTCAGCGACGGCCCAGGCGATTGACACGCCGTCGTAGGTCGAAGTTCCGCGCCCGATCTCGTCCAACACCACCAAACTTTTTCGGGTTGCATAACGCAGAATATGGGCGGTTTCGTGCATCTCGACGAAGAACGTCGATTCCCCACGCGCCAGGTTATCCCCGGCCCCCACGCGCGTGAACACGCGATCCACGATGCCAATGCGGGCCTGTCGGGCGGGAACAAACCCGCCCATTTGCCCCATGATGACGGACAGGGCCACCTGCCGTATCAAGGTTGACTTGCCCGCCATGTTGGGACCCGTCACCAGCATTATCTGATCGCTATCGGAATCTAGGCGCACGTCGTTGGGCACGAAGCCGTCCGGGGCCAGCCGTTCGATCACGGGATGCCGACAGTCGACCAAATCCAGAATTGTCGAATCATCCACCGTCGGACGTACGTAACCGTGTCGGTGGGCCACCTCGGCCAATGTTGCCAGTACATCCACAGTGGCAATCCGCCGCCCGAGATCCCCGATTCGATGCGCGGCCGCCGCCACGGTTGCGCGCAGATCTTCAAAAATACGCAGTTCCAGGGCGACCTGTCGATCATTGGCGGTCGCGATCTGGGCCTCGTAGTCGGCCAATTCCGGGGTGACGAACCGTTCGGCATTGGCGACGGTTTGTTTGCGCGTGTATTCGACGGGCAGGGTGCCCGCCAATTTGGCGTGGGTGATCTCGATGTAGTACCCGAAGACGTTGTTGTATTTGACCTTCAGGGACGGAATGCCGGTGCGTTCGCGCTCCTGGGCTTCGATTTGCACGATGCGATCCCGGCCCCCCGAAACCAGGGCGACCACATCGTCCAGATCCTGCGAAACCCCCGGGCGTACAAACCCGCCGTCTTTGGTGAAGGCGGGTGCTTCATCACGCAACGTGGCTGTGATGCGGGCCGCAAGTTCGGCCTGCAAATCTGTGCCCAATGACAGGGGATCATCCGGCCCTGTGACCGCGCCATCTAGAATCCCGGATTGTGCTTGGGCCAGGGCCCGCACCAGGTCGGGCAGGCGACCCAGTGATTTGCCCAGGGCCACCAGATCGCGCGGCGTTGCCACGCCCAGTTTCACCCGTCCTGCCAGCCGTTCCACGTCGGCCAGGTCACCTAGAATCTTCCGGATCGCCGCCCGGGCTTCGGATCCCAAAACCAGCAATTGCACCGCATCCTGCCGCCTGCGGATCGGCGCCACCTGACACAGCGGGAACAACAGCCAGCGCCGCAACAGACGTCCCCCCATGGCGGTCGTGCTGTGATCCAGCGCCGAAAGCAATGACCCAGCCTGGCGACGATCCTGCATGGTTTCGACCAGTTCCAGGTGGGCGCGTGCCTGTTCGTCGATAACCAAAAATTCGTCGCGTTGGTACAGGTCTAGGCGCGCGATCGGTAGCGGGGCGTCCCGCTGGGTCGCGGCGATATAGGCCAGCACGCGCGCCGCTGCCCGCGCGGCCATCGGCATGTTTGCCACCGTCTGGGGATCGAACGTGGTGCCTAAACTGTTTGCAAGGACGGTCCCTGGATCGGTTTCCCGATCGACAGAAATCGGGGTTTGGCACAGCCGGGGATAGGCCCGGCGGATGATAGGGGCTAGATCCGTATCACCCTTGGGCATCAACAGTTCTTTGGGCTCGGCGCGGGCCAGTTCATCCAGCAACGCTTC
>JAYUUT010000006.1:0-2615 GCA_043754455.1 Myxococcales bacterium | reverse complement strand
CATTGGTTAACCGCCCGGGAACAAGGGCCTGGTCAAAGATTGACAGCGTTTCCTGCGTCACCAGCCGTGGCAAGCCAAAGAGCGTCGTCGTCCTGCGATCAAATGTGATGGCGTTCCATTTCATGGCGCCCGGCAGGTCCCCTAGGAAAGATCGAACGAACCCGCGCTGCTGTGATAGCCCTGCCGAACCGATGCTGCTGGAGGTATCGATCAGCGCCAGCACAACCGTGGGTTCCTTAGCCGAAGGTTGAGGCCGAAATCTGCACACGCCCAAAACGGTTTTGGAATCGGCCCCAATTCCCGCCATCGCCGTCGCACCACCTCTCCCTGGCCGGTCCCGAAGACGGAACGCGACGGTGTTTGCGGTTTGGCTACCCACGTCTAGCTTCCGCTTGAAGCTCGAACCCCGCGCGGCCATCGCGCTCCCACCGATTTTGACTTCGGCAAGCGTAAGCGGTGGCGGCAGCGAAACCCCAATCGTTAGCGTTCCCGGGGCCGGCGCCAGATCGACCGCACCTGGCAGCAGTAGCTCCCAGAAGCCATCGCGGCACGAAAGCGGGACGGTGTAGGCGTAGCGAACCGCCAACAGATCACGCTCGCGCCCCCCTGGCACACCCACCCGAACAAAGGCGGAGGGATCCGGCGGCGACGCTCGCAGGGACGCCGCGACAGCCGGAGGAACTTGGGCCACCGCATCCCCTGGTCCGACGATTTCTTTCGGATCGCGGTGTGACTGGGGCACGCCCAAATCAGACACGCTTATCGAGAAATGTTGGGCGCCCTCGGGGACGGTCAGATCGAGCACAGAGAGTTTCGCACCAGAACGCGTCCGCAGGCTGCCCAGCGACGCAACCCGGTCCACAGTGACCCGCGCCACGATGCCGCGAATATCAACCTGGGTGTTCGAGAACGGCTGCTGTTCCACCCCTTCCACCGCCGCAAGCGAGATCACAAGCGCTACGGGGCCGGCAAGACTTACCATGTCTGGAAAACCTAGCAGGGCCTTGCCAACCGCCCGTAGTTACCAAAGAAAAACGCCACCAAAGGCTTGCCTCATGCGGCTGCATCGGATAAGACGCGCCGGGTATCTGCGTGACTGAGACCGTGTGAGCCTATGAGCATTGTGGCGTCTGTTTTGGAGGTTGCTCCCTATTCCCCGGGAGAAGGTTCGATTGCCCAGGCCGTGAAGGTCTTGGACGGCGGCGGCGTCATCGCCCTTCCTACAGACACGCTGTATGGCATTGGGTGCGCCATGGGCAGCCTGGAGGGGGTGGACCGCATTCATGCCATGCGGGGCATCGACTGGGTCCGACGGCCGCTGACCTTCCTGCTTCCCGATCTAGGTGAAGTCGCGCGGTGGGCGAAAATTACTGGGAACGGATATCGCGTCCTGAATCGCATTTTCCCCGGCCCGTACTGCGTGGAACTGACGGCCGCCCCTAACGTTCCCAACTCGTACGTCAACCCCGAGCGCAAGACGTTGGGAATCCGAATACCGGACTACCTGTTGTGCGAGAAGCTGCTGTGGTCCCTCGGTCGCCCCATCTTGACGGCCACGGCGAAGGCTCGCGACGGTCAGGTGCTAACCACAGCTGACGAGATTCGCGCCGAGTACGGCAATGAATTGGATCTCATCCTCGACGCGGGGCCGTTGACCGGCCCTCCGTCGACCGTCGTCAGTTTGGTGGACGATTGGGTTCAGGTGCTGCGCGAAGGTCGTGGCCCCTCCGGCCGCGTCATCATGACGTAAGGCTAGCGCAGCCCTAAAGTCTTCGAGGCTTCAAGCGCGACGGCAACAAACTGCCGCATCTTCGCGTGGTCTTTCACGCCAGGTTCGCCGTTCTCAATTCCGCTAGAAACGTCGACCCCATTGGGACGCGTGGCTCGCATCCCTTCAACCACCGTTTCGGCGGTGAGGCCGCCGGCCAGCAAGAAAGGACGCGGCGCCTTGTCCGCGATCAGCTCCCACGGTGCCAGTTTCCCCGAGCCTCCGAACGACTCGCTATAGGCGTCGCAGATGTAAAGACTCGCGTCCCAGCCGAGACCTTCTTTTAGAGACGCTTCGTCATGAACACGTAGTGCACGGATCAGCTTTCGGCTGCCGATGTGAGCCCAGTCGCCCACGCGTTCGTCGCCGTGCAGCTGAATGCGATCCAGCTTCAAGTCCGCAAGGGTCTCTTCAACAACCAGCGGATGGGCGTTGACGAAGACACCGACTTTGAGGATGTGCGGCGGCACCACCGAGAGGATCTCCTTGGCCAGGTTGTCCTCGACGTATCGTTTCGACCCGCGCCAAAAGTTCAGACCAATGGCATCGACCTTCAACGATACGGCCAGCTCGGCGTCCTCAGGGCGCTTTATTCCGCAAACTTTGATGAGGAAACTCATGCCGCTTCCAACAGCTGCTTTAGCGCCAGGCCTGGATCCTGATGCCTCATCAACCCTTCTCCCACCAGTACAGCGTCAATTCCGCCTGCTTTCATTCGCGCAATGTCCGCGCTCGTCTTTAGACCTGATTCTGCCACAAGAATCTTGTGACTGGGAATCTTGGCACGCATACGCACAGCCAGGTCCATATCCATGGTGAATGTACGCAGGTCCCGGTGGTTAATTCC
>JAYUUT010000005.1:0-4578 GCA_043754455.1 Myxococcales bacterium | reverse complement strand
GAAATGAAGTCGTCGTTCATGGATTACGCCATGAGCGTCATCGTGTCCCGGGCGCTGCCGGATGTAAGGGATGGGTTAAAACCGGTACACCGCCGGATTTTGTTCACGCAATCGCAGATGAACAACGTCTGGAACCGGGCGTACATCAAATGCGCGCGCGTGGTCGGCGAGGTCCTGGGGAAATACCACCCCCACGGCGATTCGGCCTGTTACGAGGCCCTGGTGCGGATGGCGCAGGATTTTTCGATGCGGTACCCGTTGATCGACGGGCAGGGCAATTTCGGGTCGGTGGACGGGGATCCCCCCGCGGCGTACCGGTACACAGAATGTCGGATGGAGAAAATCGGCGGCGAATTGCTGTCGGATATCGAAAAAGAAACCGTCGATTTCCAGCCGAACTACGACGACAAGGAATTGGAACCGACGGTTTTGCCGACGCGGTTGCCGAATCTGCTGATCAATGGGGCGTCGGGGATCGCAGTGGGCATGGCGACCAACATTCCGCCGCATAATTTGCGCGAAATCGTGGACGCCACGATTGCCCTGGTCCGGAATCCCGAGACCACCAGCGAGGAAATTTTGGAAATGGTGAAGGGGCCGGATTTCCCGACGGGGGGGATCATTTGTGGGCGGGGCGGATCGCGGCAGGCGCAGCTGACCGGACGGGGCAGCATCGTGGTGCGCGGACGGACGGCCATCGAAGAGCACCCGAAAACCGGTCGCAAGTCGATCATCGTGACGGAAATTCCGTATCAGGTGAACAAATCGCGGCTGATCGAGAAGATCGCCGAACTGGTGCGGGAAAAACGCATCGAAGGGATTTCGGACGTTCGCGACGAATCGGATCGGGACGGGATGCGGATGGTTGTGGACCTGAAGAAGGACGCGGTCCCGGAGGTTGTGCAGAACAACCTGTATAAGATGACGCCGCTGCAGGAATCGTTTGGCGTGAACATGCTGGCGATTGTGGACGGGCGGCCGGTCGTGTTGTCGCTGCGGGCGGCCCTGGTGCATTTTATCGCTCACAGGCGCGAGGTGGTGACCAGGAGGACGGTGTTCGACCTGCGGGTGGCCAAGGACAGGATGCACATCCTGGAAGGGCTGAAGATTGCGGTCGACAACATCGACGCTGTCATTTCACTGATTCGAGCGTCCAAAGACACGGAATCGGCGCGCACGGGGTTGATGGTGCAGTTTGCGCTGTCGCAGCGGCAGGCACAGGCGATTCTGGATATGCGCCTGGCGAAGTTGACGGGGCTGGAACGGGAGGCGTTGTTAAAAGAAATGCACGAAGTGGGGCAGTTGATTGCCCACCTAGAAGCCATTTTGGGCAGCGAAAAGGTCATGACCGATGTGATCGTCGCTGAACTGCAAGAAACACGATTGTTGTTCGGTGACGACCGACGCACGGAAATCCAGGAAGTGGATTTCGACATCGACGTCGAGGACATGATTGCGCCCGAAGAAATGGTGGTGACGGTGACCCACGGCGGGTACGTCAAACGCAGCCCCAAGGCCCTGTACAAGGCACAAAAACGTGGCGGCAAGGGAATTGCGGGCGCGACCGTCCATGACGAAGATTTCGTGGCGCAGATGTTTGTCGCGTCCACGCATGACACGTTGCTGATGTTCACCAGCATGGGGCGCTGTTACCAGAAGAAGATCTGGGAGATCCCGGCGGCGGGGCGCACGGCCAAGGGCAAGGCGTGGGTGAATTTGATCGCGCTCCAGGATAACGAACGTGTGGTGGCCCTGCAGCCCGTGCGCGAATTTAGCGAAGGCGCGTTCGTGGTCATGGCGACGGTCAAAGGGATTATTAAAAAGACGTCCCTGAATGCGTTTTCTAACATCCGGGCGTCGGGCATTATTGCGATTGGGATTGATGACGACGACGCGCTGATCGCGGTGCGCCTGACCGAGGGGAATTCGGATCTGTTGCTGGGAACGCGCGACGGATGGGCCATTCGGTTCAAGGAAGAAAATGTACGGCCCATGGGACGCACGGCACGCGGCGTACGGGGCATCCGCCTGCGCGAGGGGGACGATCGCGTCGTGGGCATGGCGGCGGTGCCCCGGGATGGGGCGGCAACGTTGCTAACGGTGTGTGAACGCGGCTACGGCAAACGGACACCAACGTCGGATTACCCGGTTAAAAACCGGGGCGGCAAGGGCGTCATCACCATCAAGGCGACGGAACGCAACGGCAAGGTCGTGGGGCTGCGCATCGTCACCGACGAAGATGATCTGATGTTGATAACGGACGGCAGCAAACTGATCCGTATGCCGATGAACGGAATTCCGACGATTGGGCGCAACACGCAGGGCGTGCGTTTGATTCGGTTGGATGACGGCGAAAAGGTCATGGCGGTCGAACGGGTGGCGGAAAAGGAAGAAGGGGAAGAAACCGAGGTGGCGCCGGAAGTGGCGGCGGCCTTGGCCGAATTGAAGTCGACGCCTTTGCAGGAGGAAGATTTGGGGGAGGAGGCCGCGGCTGATGAAGAAGACGCGGATGACGAGGGTGATGATGAGGCGGCGGATGAGGGGGACGACGACACCGATACTTCGGACAAGAACTGAGGCTTGCGATGACGACGGAATACAAAACCGGGCGATCTGCAGAGCTGTTTGAACGGGCCCGGGGGATTTTCCCGGGCGGCGTAAATTCCCCAGTGCGGGCGTTCAAAGGCGTGGGCGGAACACCTGTGTTTCTGGCACGGGGACAGGGCGCGTATGTCTGGGACGCAGACGGGAACAAATACATCGACCTGATGGGGTCGTGGGGGCCGTTGATTCTGGGTCACGGCGATCCGGACGTGATCGCGGCGATTGAACAAACCGCGCGGGACGGCACGACGTTCGGGGCATCGACCGAACGCGAGATTTTGTTGGGCGAGGAAATTCGCGGCGCGTTCCCGTCGATGGAACGGATGCGGCTGGTGTCGTCGGGAACCGAAGCGACGATGTCGGCGTTGCGCCTGGCCCGGGGCTTCACGGGGCGGGACAAATTCATTAAGACTGAAGGCGCGTACCACGGGCATGCGGACATGCTGTTGGTGGCGGCCGGGTCGGGGGCAGCGACGTTGGGCATTCCCGGATCAGCGGGGGTGACTGCGGCGGCAGTGGCCGATACGTTGCTGGTGCCGTGGAATGACCTTGCGGCGGTGGAACAAACACTGGCGGCACACGCGGGGCAGATGGCGGCGGTGATCGTGGAACCAGTGCCGGGGAACATGGGGTTGGTCCCTCCACGAGATGGTTTTTTGGCGGGGCTGCGGCGGCTGTGCGACCAGCACGGGGCGTTGCTGATTTTCGACGAAGTGATTAGCGGGTTCCGCGTCGGGCGCGGAGGGGCCCAGGGGTTATATGGGGTGAGGCCAGATTTGACGTGTCTGGGGAAGATCGCGGGCGGGGGGTTGCCGTTGGGGGTCTATGGAGGCCGGGCGGACGTGATGGCGAAAATCGCGCCCGAGGGGCCTGTGTATCAGGCGGGGACGTTGTCGGGGAACCCGCTGGCGGTGGCCGCGGGGATGGCGACGATTCGCAAATTGCAGCCTGCTGTGTACGCGCGGTTAGAAGCGCTGGGCGCCCGGCTGGGGGCGGGGCTGCGGGCGGCGGTGGCCGATGCGGGCGAACAGGCGCAGGTGGTGACGATGGGATCTGCGTTCACACTGTTCTTCGCGAAAGATCCGGTGGTGGATTTTGCATCAGCGAAACGTTCGGACATGGCGCGTTTTGGGCGATTTTTTCACGGGATGTTGAAACGGGGGGTGTATCTGCCACCAGCGCAGTTGGAGGCGGGGTTCGTGTCGGCGGTTCATACGGAGGCGGATGTGGATCAGGCGGTCGCGGTGGCGCGAGAGGCTTTGGCAGAGCTGGGGTAGAGGGATTCTTTTCGGCAACTTCTTAGGGGACGATCCGAGGACGGACGGCACCCATGCCGTCCTCACGCCACGAAATCATTGTCGAGCTGTTCAGGAACCGCCCCAGTTTGGCCGCAGAATTTCTGCGCGAATTCCTGGATGTCCCCATTCCTGAGTTCACCGAGGCAAGGATCGAGTCGTCTACGTTCAGCGATTTGAATCCGTCAGAATACGCCGCTGACCTGGTGGTCCTGCTGTCCAAGGGTCGTCCCGTGCTGGGCATTGTCGTCGAGGTCCAACTGCTTCCTGACCCGCAAAAGGCCTATTCGTGGCCGTATTACGTGGCCAGCCTGCAACTGCGCCTGCGCTGTCCCACCTGCCTGCTGGTCTTTACCCCTAGCGCACAGGTCGCCAAGTGGGCCGCGAACCTCAGCCCGCAAGGCCGCGGATGGTCCTTCAAACCTTTGGTTTTGGGCCCGGATATGATTCCTGTGGTCGCGAATGCCGAAGACGCCGCCGCTAGACCAGAACTGGCCGTGTTGTCGGTCATGGCCCACGCCGCCCGCATGCAGCCCGCCGAAGCGGCCACCCTGGCCACCGCGGCCACGCAAGCCGTCAAGAACCTCCCTCTTGCAGAGCTATACTTTGACTCAATCATCGCCTCCCTGTCCGCCGCCGCCCGAAAGGCCTTCGACGCCATGAACATCAAAAACTACGA
>JAYUUT010000004.1:0-17983 GCA_043754455.1 Myxococcales bacterium | reverse complement strand
GGTGCCGCCGTAATCGCGCGGATTTCATGGGGTTGCAAAGAAATGGTTTTGGGGGACCACCTGCAACGGAAGATCTGGCGCCGACCAACGCAGCCTGATACTGCCGCTGCCCCCCGTGCTGTAAAGTTCGGCGCGAAGGGCGTAACGCCGACCTGCGACCAGGTTGATGTTCGTCGTGCTGTCGTTCGGCGCCCCTTTCCATTGGTCGATCAGCAGTTGGTCGTCAAGCCACAGCCGGCTGCCGTCATCCGAATCGAGACGCAGGCTGTGTAGACCAGTGACCTCGGCCTGTAGATCGCCCTGCCACCGCACGGAGAAAATCAGAGAAAGACCCGGCCCGGGAGGAATCTGAAACCAGGTCATCTCCAACCTGGGGTCGATGCGTACCAGCACCGGCGTGCCTGTTAGATTGACGTTGTTGTAGTAGTCCCCGCGCAGACCGAAACTGGGGCCTACGTCGGTCAAGGCGCCCATGTCACTGTTCGTGTGCGCATCCGGTGATTCAATTTGGGCCACGACGATGGATCGATCGCAGCCCAAAAATATCAGGGCAAACCAGAAGGGTGCTGTGTGAAAACTCATCCCTAGGGCGCCGGTTGGCCGCCGTCCGCAATGACTTTCATCTTGGCCGTGTAGGGCCCGCGCGGGAACCGGTCTAGAAACTTCTTGGCCTCGGCAGAGGCAACCGCCCGTTCCCCGATCTTCAGCCGGGCGAACACCGCGAGGGCTTCACGATCTTCGACAAGCGATCCTGCGGGGAAATCGGTTTGCGCCTGCGCAAGGATTGTCAACGCCTGCTTCGGATTGTGTTCAATCGCGGCGCGCGCGCCGGCGACTAGGCGGACTTCTTCTAACAAGGGATCGGCAGTTGGGACTACAAGTGGCGCCGGTTTCGCGACCGCCACTATCTTCACCTGATCTCGGGGATTGGTTCGCGCAATCGCAATGGGGGACGGTCGTGCCTTCCGGACCGCCGTTGGTTCCACGGTCGCAGCGGGCGGTGCTGCCAATTCGGGGATAGGCGCCCCGAGCGGCATGACGGTGGGCGATCGGGGCTGAAGCTGAGCCGAAGGCGTGTCAATGGCTGTACGCGCAGGTCGCCGCCCAATCCATCCCGTGGCAGCGCCCCCCGCCACCGCGACGGTCGTAACAACAAGGATCAGCAGCTTCTTGCCGGCAAGGGCGGCAGCCATTCCCCCCGCACCGACGGGACTGCCCCCCGCAGCGCCTGTTCCGGGGACGTGACCTTGTTCCAATCCCGGCGGCATCGGGGCCCCGATCGCGGCCGACAGGCGCACCAGACCAGCCTGGAAGTCCACATTGTGGGCAGGTGCCGCCCGCAGCGCCCGCAGGTCGTCCCCTAGCAGGGAGCCCGGATCATCAATTTCACGAGGGGCAATCATGTCATCCGGCTTCCTGCCCTAGGGACGCTGCCCGGGGCCGTTCAAGTTTTTGGTACCAATCGAGCAACTGGCGGCGGGCGTTGTGTAGCCGTGAATAGACAGTGCCCACCGCGATGCCGAATCCTGCGGCGATGTCTTCGCAGGTCTCGCCTTCCAGTTCGTAAAGCAAGAACACCGCACGGAGGTCCAGATCCATCCGTCCCAGCGCCAGCCGGACACGGGCAAGTTTTTCCCGGCTGTCCAGCACATCGGCCGCAATCGGCACATTGGCCATCGCAGCCGACACCGCGGGGGAATCTGGTCGCTCGGGGTGACGTTGATGGTGTCGGCGTGCCTTTGCCGCGATGTTGATGGCGATCTCGGCCAGCCAGGTCGTAGGTTTGGCCTCGCGCGGCAGAAAACCTCCGCGGCGGTGCGCAACCACGAACACTTCGTGCACGGCATCCTCGATTTCCTGCGGTTCCAGCCCCAGACGCCACAGGAAATCGCTGACAAATTTTGCGTGCCGTCGGTAAAGCTCACCGGCGTCAAGGTGCGTCGCGACTTCAGAGACCGGGACACTTGCAGCGCGCAACATACCTATCTGTATCTCCGCTGGTCGGAGATCCTTCGCGACTTCTTTCGGTGGGCCGGTCGATTTTTCAGGCCCTCAAGCTTAGCCCAATACGAAAACCCCGACAGTCTTAATTTGGATCGCAGCCGACGCGCTGGTCGCTGATGGCGACCTCGTCGACAAGGACGGTCCAGCCGACCCCGGACTTGCCGGTCTGGTACTGGCCCCAGCCGATCGAGAGGCGCAGGGGGTCAGGAAAGGCGTATTCGGGTTTGCCGTTTGTGTAGTGAACCTTCGGCCGTTCTTGGCCATCGTAGAACATGCGGGCTTCCCGTTTGTCAGCGTCGAAGGACCATTCCAGACAGTGCCACGTCTTATCGCTGATGACCTGCTTCAGATCGTCACCCAGCACGGCGCCTTCGTCGCCACCGTAGACCGCCGGTTTTAATTGGAACATGAACGTGTTGTAACAGAACGTTTTGGGGGCGCATGTGCCCGTCGATATGCCGCCATAGCGCAGGCCAGGGCCGCGTTGATCGGCCGTCTTCACTTCGACCATGGTGAAGTGGAAAAAATCGGCCGGTCGATCGACAAGATTGAAAAACAGTCGTCCCCAGAAAGCCCGCGTGCCAACAGGTAAGGGCTGCGCCGAGGTGATGAAAGTCTCCGACGGGGTCGCGGGCGCTTTGATTTCCAGTGCGTTTGTGCCCCTGGCCGCGCGCCCGGCAACGACGGTCATGTTGCCTGACTTGCGCCACACCGCGGGATTGGGCGCACCCCCTGCGGCGACAGTCTCGAAGCTGTCGCAGAATCGGAAGCGACAGGGCGGGGCGGGACCACCAATCGCCAGGGGGGCAGCCATTGCGGACGTGTCGAACGGTCGCGTGCCAGCGTCACGGGCCGCCAGTGGTGGCGTCGCACCGCCATCGATCGCGACGGCGGCTTCAATGTCGACAGCTCTGGCAGGTTCAGGGGCCGGGGCCTCCGGATCAGGGGGCACGCTCCCTCCGGCGCCACCAGGCCGTGGGCGTGCGCTCAGCGTTTCCTCGGGAACGATCGGGGATTGGTCCGTGGTCGCTCGCGAACAACCCAGCAGCAGGATCGCGACGATAGGGAATGCCGTTCTGGTTTTGTCCATGACGATTAATTCGGAACGTAACCGAAGGTGAATCGTTCAACGCCGCCAATCGGCGCGACCTTGCGCCAGGTCTTGAGGTCGGTAGCGCGAAAGATCCCACCGCCACCCATCTGCTGAAACCATCCCTTCAATCCCACCCCGAAGCCCCAGTCAGCGTCGCCGCACGCGGCCCGTTCCTGCAATTTGTCGTTGCAGAACCCCGCGCTGCCCAGGCCCGCCTCCAGTGACCATGCGGCACCATCCTTTGAACCAAACACGCGATGGGCGTCGCCCCATACGGCGAACGCACCTGCGCCGAACAGCAGGTTCGGGTGGCCCCCGGTATCGACCGCGCCCCCACGGGTCCACGCGACGCCGTCGGACGACACGTACGACGTCCCGCCACAGGTCGCGACAAATTTGCCATTGCCGTAGGCGCAGCCTTGCATCAACCCGCACCCGGCTGGGTTGGCGCGTTTGGTCCAGGCCACGCCGTCGGGCGACGTGAAATATTGCCAGCCGCCCGTGATGAAAAGGCCACGCCCCCAGGCTACGCAGCGAAGCAGATTCTGATCGTCGCCTCCCGTGGGCGCCAGGCGCTGCACGTCGGGCCAGGTCTCACCCAGATCCAGCGATCGAATGCGGACGCCCGCGTAACCGACGCCGACCATCGCTTGGCGCCATCCCAGTGGCGGCATATCGCCACCCAGCAACACAGGTGGCCCTGCATCCAACAACCGTTCGGCGGACAGGACATCACGGCCTGTGCTGAAATCAATAGGGGCACGCGCGTCGGCCGGACTGCGCATGTCGGCTGTGGGTATCGGCAGGGCGGGCGCGGCGTTCGCATCGACAGATTCACCCCTGGTCATCGCGGCCACTTGCGCAACAGGGCCCGGCGTCCCACCGCCACCAGACATCGGCATCATCGCCCCGTTGGCCGGGGGGCCACCTGCACCGGTTTGTGCAAGACCGGTGTCCGATGCGGCGCAGCCAATGACAAGGCCACAAAGCGCCGCGGCAATGCCCATGACCATCGTCATTCCCATGATCAACAAGTCGGAGTCCACGCGCGCTGAAGCTCACTTTTTCGGTTTAGCTTCGGGGCGTCAGGCTTTACGCCCGGCTTGCGAAGGATTTTGGGCGGTCGGGGATAAAGCTCAATGAGCCCCCGTTTCTCTGGATTCATGACGCATATCATTCTGGTCGTCGGGTTGATCGCCGTCGGGTGCGCTCCTGCCGACATGTCTGACACGGGGGGGCCGGTCGCTGCCGGTGGCGCAAAAGCGGCAGGCGGACGGGTGATTCCGGGACAAGGCGGCGGCCTCGCGCTGTCTGGCGAGGGTGGAGGCAGTGGCGGCCAGGTGGGTGCGGGCGCCATGCGTGTCGGCGCTGGCGGCGCCGCCAACAGCCCCGACGCTGGCGCCATGTACTTATCTACCGACGCGCGTGCGGGAATGACGGCTCCCCCTCACGTTTTTGACGAAGTCTCGAAACCCGCGCCTGGCCGCGTACACCCAGTGGTATTTCTTGAGGTGGGCAAAGGAATCCCGCCTTCCACGGGTGCCAAGGTCCCCGGCAAGCTGAAAATTGTGGAAGACCACGATGGCAAATTTGACTGGAAAGATCTGGCGGCGCTGACCGCCAAGACCAAGACGGTGGACGTGCGCATCGCTATCGGCCGTCACGGCAATGCATCGGATTGGTACAGCGTAAAGAAAAGCTACAACATCGAGCTGCAGGACGACAAGGGCATGGATTTGAGTATGCCGTTGGTTGGCCTGCCGTCTGGATCGGACTGGGTCCTTTACGCCTGCTACAACGACAAGACCTGTCTGCGCAACGTTATCAGCTACGACCTGGGTCGACAGATGGGCCACTGGGCGCCCCGCACGCGGTTCGTTGAGGTCGTGCTGGATGGAAAATATATCGGGCTTTACACCGTCGTTGAACGCATCCGGCGTGACAAAGACCGGGTCAACATCCCCAAGTTGTCCGACGATCCAGCCGCACCTGATCTGTCTGGCGGATACATCTGGAAGGTGGATAGTCCCGTGGACGCACCTGCGGACAAACACGAATGGCAGACGGCAGGCGGCGGTTTGTGGTGGGCCTATCAGTACCCCAAATGGGACCAGATAACCGAACCCCAGCGCAAGGCCTTGCAGTCCGGGGTGGCTGAGTTCGAAGCGGCGATCAAATCGCCCCTATTTGCCGACCCCAAAACCGGCTACGCATCCGCCATCGATGTGAGAAGCTTTGTCGACTATCTGATGATCCACGAACTGTCGTACAATGTCGACGGCATCTGGCGCAGCAGCTACTTTCATAAACAAAGCCGCGCCAATGGCAACAAGGTTTTCGCGGGCCCATTATGGGACTTCGATTTGGCCTACGGAAATGCGACTTTTCGCGACGCCGAAAAACCTGACAAAGGCTGGCAGCACGTCGACTACCCGAAGTACCTGGCGACGGTCGACCCAGCCGACTTGCGCAAGTACAGGTTCATCTTCGACGTGTTCGCGAAGCTGTTCAACGATCCAGAATTTCAGCGCCAGTTTCGCTGCCGGTGGAAGGAAATGCGTGCCAATGGTTTGGATCTGACCAAGCTGAACACCCGCATTGATGACTGGGTCAAAGAAAACGCCCCGGCGGTTGCGCGTGATCGAGCCGTTTGGCCCGTGGATGGCAAGATGCTGTTCGGTGCGACCAAGTTTCAGACCTACGCAGAGGACATCAACTACATCAAGGGCTTCATCGCCAAGCGCGTGGCGTGGATGGACAGCAAACTGCCCGCTGACGGTTGCACGTTGTAAAATGGCATCATGGGAGGTACACGACATGGCAAAGTTCAGCGTGTGGGACTCGTTGGCACATGGCAGTCTCTGGCTGTTCATGGCCGGTTGTTCGTCGGGAAGCCGGATCGAACCGCAGTCACCCTTCGTTGGCGACGCTTCCAACCTCGGGGGTAGCCCCGCTGCCATACCGGCGAACCAACCCGCTGGCCAAGGTGGGGCTACAGCCCTAGGTGTTGATGCACAGGTTGCCACGCGTACGGATGTGTCGACCGTCATCTTGTCTCCTTCTGCTCCTCCTCCTGTCGATGCGCGCAAGGCGGACGCCCTAGCCCCCGTTGGTGCTCCGTCGGCCATGCCCCCCTTTGGTAGTCCCCCGGGGCAGCCCTGCATAGGTTCGCCCAAGGTGAAGGTCATCTTCGACACCGACATCGGACCCGACTGCGACGACGCCGGTGCGGTCGCCATCCTGCACGCCATGGCGGATCGTTGCGAGGTCCAGATTTTAGGAATGACCAGCGTAACGTCCTCCGAATGGGGCGCCCCGGCGCTGGACGCTATGAACACTTACTACGGCCGTCCTGACATCCCCATTGGAACGATCAAGGAAGCCGGGTTCTTGCTGAATTCTGCCTACAACAAAGAAGTCGCCCAGAATTTTCCGAACGACCTCAAGAGCGCAAAAAACGCCCCTGAAGCGGTGGCACTTATCAAAGAACTGCTGACCGCCCAGCCCGACGGCAGTGTCACCCTGGTATCGGTGGGACCGCTGCGCAATGCACGCAACCTCATTGCGTCGCCGGGGGGGCGCGATCTGGTCGCGAAAAAGGTGAAAGAGTGGGTCGTTATGGGTGGGTGGTATACGCCGATCAATGACGGCGAATGGAATTTCAAGCAAGACGGTGCGGCGGCGCGAGAAGCGGTCGAAAACTGGCCCACGCCCATCACCTTCAGCGGCGCCGAGCTAGGGGGAATCACCAGCGGCTCGCTTCTGGCGGCCGAAGGGGACGAAAACAATCCGGTTCGCCGCGCCTATCAGATATCCCCGGGGGTGGGCGACAGCGGGCGGCTCAGCTGGGATCTTGAAGCGGTCCTTTATGCCGTCCGTGGTGTTGGCCCCTATTTTAAGGCGGTCACGGGTGGCTACAACGAAGTCCATGCTGATGGCACGAATGTGTGGAAGGCGACCCCCAATCGAAACCACGCCTACCTGAAGCAATTTATGAACCCCAAGCTATTTAGCTGGGTTCTGGACGAACTTATTTTGCACGCGCCCAAAGAACGATATCCAAAATCTGCCCCCCTGCAGCGCATCGGCTGGACGGCCACAGCAAGTCCCGGGATGGACAGCGCCGCCAAGGCAATAGACAACGACGACGAATCAAAATGGAGTACAGGGCGGCCGATGATGGTAGGCGACTGGATTGCCATCGACATGGGAAAGGCGCAAATGATCGACCGCATCGAGGTGAGCGACCACTGGCCCGGCGGTGAATTTCCCCGCGGCTACGATCTGTTTTTGTCTGACGACGGACAGAACTGGGGCAGCCCAGTGGTAAAGGGCAAGGGCGCGAACATCACGCTCATCGCGTTTCCCGCGCGGCTGACCCGTCACTTCAAAATCGTTCAAACCGGGACGCTCAGCGCCCAAAACAAGAACCTAGGCCGACCGTGGCAGACCCGAAGCATCACCGCCTTCTTCGAAGGCACCTAATTAAGGGTTCAGGGTCTTGACAAGCTTGCCGTCCTTGAACACCCGCAATTCGTATTTCGTGTACGTGATACCGATATGTGACCATTTTTTGCCATTGGGGAAGCCCGCGAGCGCAGGAAGAATGGGGCCTTTGGCGGCACGCAGACCCCAGGCGCCCCCGTGGACTTCGAGGTCGAACGCGGGCGCCCGATCATAGACGTTGTAAAAGGCACACTTGCTGCCGCAATCGTTGGTGAAGAGTACCCACGATTCCAATGAAAATTCCTCGCGGAGATCGAACGCAGGATCGAAGGCAACTTCGACCCAGCCTGTGGCGACGATGCCATTCATTTTGATGTCGATCGCTTTGCCGTCGCGGCTTGCGACCGTCGCCACTTCGCCGACGATCTTTGCGGGAAAAAGTTTCCGGCCGGTGCTAGGGAAAGATCCGTCTTGGGCCTGATCGAAGGTCCAATCTGCCACGCATTCGGGCGAATCCGCGCAGGGCTCGTAAGTACCCTGGGCGTGGGCCACCATGTCCTCGTCGCTGATGGCAACGTTGTACACACGCACGCGATCGATGAGGCCGTTGAATCCGTTGGCGCCGTTTGCGGCCGCGCCGATCCGCAGCGGACCGGAATGCGCGGCGAAGGGCACCCAGACCTTGCCCTCTTGCCTTCCGTCCATGCGGCGCTTGACCGCGGCTGCGGTCGGGGCACTTGCGTCGGTGTTTCCTCCGTCTTGCCCCACCCGGGTCAGAATTAGGGGCGTACCCCCATCTGCGTTCGGGACGCCCGTCTGCAGCGCATCCGCGGTGCCGCCGGTCGAACAGGCGCAGATCGCGACCAAGGCAACCGCCTGTACCGCCTGTGCGGCCTTCCCTGGGGCAACGAACGTGGCTGTGCTCATACCGATCTACGTGGCGGCTCCTCGCCCAAACCGCTCACAAATCGCACAGCTTTTTTTGATAAAGTCGAAGGCCCGGCTTTCGCGGGTCTTTCAAACTGCGCGTCGTGATAAAAATGACGCCATGTCGAATACACGTCGGGATCTTCTGAAGGCTGGAACCGCCGCTGGCGCCCTTTTCGCCGGGGCGGGCGCATTTTCGGCGCGCTTGGCACAGGCGGAAGAAAAAGCCGCGCGCGCCACCCGGGGGATGCCATCACCCAAGATCAAGGACATCAAAGTCATTACTTGCGCGCCTGCAGGTGTACGTTTGGTCGTGGTCAAGGTCATCACCGACCAGCCGGGACTTTACGGCTACGGATGTGGCACCTTCACCCAGCGCGCGGAACTGGTCCCCATCGCTGTCGACCGATACCTGAAACCCTTTTTGATTGGCAAACCCGCCGACCGAATTGATGACATCTGGCAGTCTTGTTACAATTCAAGTTACTGGCGAAACGGTCCCGTGTTGAACAACGCCCTTTCAGGCGTCGATCAAGCCCTGTGGGACATCAAAGGACGACAGGCCGGAATGCCGGTCTACCAGTTGCTTGGGGGCAAGGTGCGTGAGGCGGCGGACTGTTACGCCCACGCAGCCGGGGCTGACATTCAGGAGACCGTTGACAAGGCCAGGGCCTTGATGGCTTTGGGATTCCGTCATGTGCGCGTTCAGGTCTCTGTGCCTGGATTGGCGGCCTACGGGGCGGGTCCGACCGGGACGATGATCAAATCACTGCACAAGGCGCCCGTGTTCGAACCTGCGATCTATATGCGCCGGACGCTGAAACTTTTCGAAGAGTGTCGCAAACAACTGGGCGATGACGTCGAATTGCTACACGATGTTCACGAACGCATTTCGCCGACGCAGGCCTTGCAGTTCTGCAAAGACGTCGAACAGTTCAAGCTGTTCTTCCTCGAAGATCCGATTTCGCCCGAAGACCTGGGCTGGTTCCGGTTGCTTCGCCAGCACACCACAACCCCGCTGGCCATGGGGGAACTATTCAACAGCCCCCATGAATGGACACCCCTTATCAGCGAACGCCTGATTGACTTCATTCGCATTCACGTCACCCAGGCCGGCGGCGTCACCCCGTGTCGTAAAATTGCCATTCTTGGCGAGACCTTTGGCGTCCGCACCGCCTGGCATGGACCTGGCGATGTGTCGCCCGTGGGCCACGCGGCGAACGTCGCGCTTGACCTCGTCAGTATGAACTTTGGCATTCAAGAACGAATCGAGTTCAACGACAGGACGCGCGAGATCTTCAGCGGTTGCCCCGAGATCAGGGAGGGCTATTTTTATGCCAACGAATCGCCGGGCTGGGGCATCGAGGTGAACGAAAAGGCGGCCGCGAAATATCCGTTTGGCGGCCCTACGGAGAATCCCGATCGTCGTGCGCTCAACGGCGGCTGGGGCGAGGTGCGCAGCCGCGACGGAACCGTCATCAAACAATGACGCGACGCCAGGACGGGCTCGGCGAAGAAGGACAATCCGCTGGCATCGCGAAGGGCTAAGTCGTTTTTTTGCCCTCCTTGGAACCGTGAAGGGTCGAAGTTTGTCAGAACCAAACCAGGAGGTTGTGATGCAACTATCGATTGGAGCCTCGGTTCTGTCGTTGTTCGTTGTGGCGCAGAGCTCTGACCTGGCTGGGCCATCCCCGCCGCGAGGGGATTCCCCTGCATACGCACGCCTTTCGACCAACCAAACGTGGCAAAAGCGTTTCTCTTGGCCACCGCCCCAGGCCTTTGGCCGCCCCCAGGCGCTGCAAGCCAAGGCGCGCCCCACGACGCCCTCGGGCGTCGGACCAAGCGCTGCGGTTGATGCGCGCGCGTGGCAGGACTGGACCTAGGCCACGACTCTCCTGGCCCTTGATCAGCCGCTTTACGAACCTGTTGACAAAAATGTGGACGATAAACGATGGGACTTCGACGGTACGGTTGGGGTCGATCCTCTACAACAGGCGATGGATGCGGGCCAAAAGCAGGGCCTCACCGCCATTCGAGGACTGCTTGCGGGCCGAACCTCATCCAGAAGCCGCTTGTGGGGCGTGGCGTCCACTTTCGCCGAGGCTGCACACGAAAACGAGTTGGCCCTTGCCCTGCGGCGCCGGTATCGCCCGCTTGGGCACTGTTCGATGGACACGGAACCTCAGGAGGCGGCCCGCCCGCCGATATGCCGAACTATGTTTCGTGGCCGGGCGGCTCGGGTGTTTTTTGAACCTGCAAGTCCTGATCATGGGGGACTCGTTTGAGCGGGTCGCCTATTCCAGTTACGGGGAAGCGGACCACACAACGGAATCTGAACGGCTGCGTGACATCGGTATCGACGTGCAGAGATTTCTGCGTGGCCTGATGTATCAGTTCAACGCCTCCGGCATCGAACGACCCGAGATCGATCCGTGGCGGTTGGCGCGCTCGATTCGAGAAGCACAACTGGGCCAAACCATGACCACCTTCCTGCGTGACGAGGCCAAGCGCAGGAACCTTGATCCGACAAACCGGTTACGCGCGGCCCAGACCCTGGCATTTTTTAGATTGCAATCCGAGTCATCACGAAGCTTCAACCCAACGGCTGCGGAAAAGAAGAAACGCGAGGCCGTAGTCATGGCGATCCGGTCCGAGCTTGAAACCATGAACCTGCCTGAACCCGGGGTGCAGTGGGCCAGGAAATTCGGGAACGACTAACCCACCCGGCAAGCCCGACCTTGCGTGTATGGGTGCCCTGCTTACCGATAGCCTTGTAGAAAATCCGTGAAAGGGACCCGAACGTGGGGTCACAGGGATTCTTCGCCCATCGCAGCCAGAAAGTTGGCGATAAGTGCAGGGTGGTAGTGGACACCCGCAGCACTGAGCTTTTTGATCTTCGATCTTTCCCAGTGCAATCAGCGGTCCCGTGTTGATGACAAGTTCTTCAAGACCGCCGCGCAAACGCAACCTCGTCAGCCGCGTCTTCGGGATGCAGATTGCTCATCGGAACCCCGAGCCGCGCCAAGGAGAACAGAAATTCAACGCGGGCCATTCCGCAAAGGTCCGCTGCCTTTCCGGATGACAGGCGACCTAGTTCGTAAAGCTTGGCCGCCAGCAAAAACTTGGCCTCCTTCTCGAAGTCATCCCGCCCCTGTCTTGCTTCGAGCAAGATCGAGTCGTCGTAAGCGATTTTCAACGTGTGAGTCATGGTACCACTTCACCAAAGTGTACCATCCCGCTGGTTCAGCGCCCCAGTGGTGCCGATGTCGGGGCTGCCCGCCGCGATCGGGCGACGCGTTCCGCAATCCGTGTTCGAGCGTCAGACCAGTCGGAGGGGGCCTGGTCTCTCACATCTTCAGCTTGCCGACAAATGCGGAAATCATCGTCCGAATGATGTGTTTTCGCCGGTCAGGGCGATCTGTCTGAATCGCGTCGGTGCCTCTCCCGACCGGGACGGAGTCGGGGAGGAGGACACGCGAGGTGCCAAGGGTTAGATCGATGGCCATAGCAACCGCGCCATCGTCTGTGTCAATCAGGCGGGCTTGAACATGAAAGACGGACTCACGTGTACTCGAACAACGCTGCTCGAATTGCTGACCGGCGTTCCTCGCTCGACTTCGCGATACGGGCCGCCGCCGTCGGCGACGAATGAACGGGACGACGGCTCCCAATCCAATTTTGCGATCTGGAGCAGAGCATCTGCATGTGAGGTGCGAGCCAATACCAGAGCCCGTTCAAGGTCCGACATTGGAGCCGCCCCGGCTGTTTGGCCGGTCGTTACGACTCGACCGGTAACTCCCGATGAAATCACCTTGAACCCGCTATTCAGCAGAAGCCTTTCGACCTCGACCAGTTCGCCCACTTGGCCACGCTCGCTTCCCGTTGGTGGCAACACCATGATCGAGGCGTACTGTTTTGAGGGTCTGAGCGGCGCCGACCTATCTTCCATCGTAGCCGGGGACAGCACCAACTGCCGAGGCTGAACAGGTGACGGGAGGGGGCCAGGGGCCGGTAGTACTTGTGGAATGCGAAATGCTGTCCCACGAATGACGAACTGGTTATCCAGGCACATCGGTTCGTGGTGGGGCTCGATCATGGTGTCAATTTGTACGAAGCTGGCCCCTACGCGAGCGGCCTTGATCTTGAGGGCGCTGACTGCCCCATCGAAGGTACCCTTCGCACCCAAGCCGCCGCATCCATGCCCGTTGGTCCCCTCGATGGGGCCGATTTCTTCGTAGTTTGGGCCCGGATGCGTCTTCCCGACTCGGATCTGCGACTCTTTCTTTCCAAGGTCGGGAACGGAAGCCGTGGCACAGCCAAAAATAAAATACGCCGCCCAAACGAGGGGAAATCGTCGCATTCATTTCTGTACCAGAACGAGGGGGCTACGATCAAGACCGCTGGCGACAACGTAAGCCATTTCAATCCACATAGCGTCGTCGCGGCATTGCAGCGTAAACCCCGGTCCGCCGCGGCCTCATCGTGTGGCGCAATTCGTGTGCGGATTTCGCCAATTGGACAACATTCTGGACAACCATGGCGTATCGAAATCTAGTAAATACATATACTTAGGGAGAACAAATCGCCGCGAATTCGCCGGGAATTAGCCGCGAATTACCGCGGTGCTCATCGCGCAGGCTCCCCTGCGGATCCAGGTCCTGGATACCATTTCGACCCCTTTGTCAGCCCGACGACATGGGCGTGTCCTTGGCGCTTCATTTCGCCCAGCAGATGTCGGATCTGGCGCGTCGATAGCGCTGGCAGCACTTGGCTCAGATCACCCAGGGGACTTCCGTCCTGCCCGTTGCTTGCGATGTGCTTTAGAAGTAGGGCCTTGTTTGTTTCGCGGTCAAGCCCGACCTTGCGTGTATAGGTGCCCTGCTTTCCGATAGCCTTGTAGAAAATCCGTGAAAGAAGATGACGAGCCCCGCGCCCGCGTCCGACCTGCTCGATTGCGCCCAGTTCGACCAGCGCTGCGATGCGCGGCTTTAGATTCACCGCAACCGGAAGCTGGCGATGAATCGCATCAAGCACCAACAGATCATCGATGTTCAGGGGTGCTTGCCGCTGCTGCGTCAACCGTTCCAAGAAAAGAAGAAACGATTCATCCTGCACCTTGCCGTGCAGGGTGATGGCCACCTGGTAGGCGTCTGTCCCGGCGAAATCGGGGGGCTCTTTGCCTTCACGAATCGCCGCGCTGAACATGCGATCGGCGCCTTGGCCGGATCTTTCGACCAGCCCGCATCGTGCCAAGGCTTCCGCAATTCTTCGATTTCGCGGCGCCTGCTGGAACACGATGTTTTGAGGTGTCACGCCTGGAGGAAACCCACCCGGACTTGTGACCTGTAACTTGGCCGGGAATTGCCGGACGAAGATCGAACCAGCCATCCGGTAGTCACGGTGGCTCACGGCATTGAGCACAGCTTCTCTTACCGCCTCCTCGTTGAATGCCGGAAGATCGTACCGAAATAGACCCTCCTGGTAGGAATGGCGGTCGTTGCGCGCATCGATCAGGCGCCACAAATCGTCGAACCACGAAAAGAACCCGGCACGAAAGTCTGCCCGCTGCTGCGAGGAAATCGACGCTTCTTGGCTGCGGTATTCGAAGATAAGTTCGGCCTGGGCGAGGTGCCGACCCAACGACCCATGCATCCCGAACAAGACTAGCGCCGCATAAGTCACGCCCTGGTCGACCAGCAGCTCGGCATCTTGCAGCAATCGGGTGTCGCTGACGGTCGCCCTCGCTTCGCTTTTCGCGTTGGCAACCCAACGCCGGCGAAACTCGGCGATCGCCGCGGGATCGAGATCCGCGATGGTGGCCCCCGGGCAGACCTGGGCCGAAAAGTCTGGTTGCGCCTCGTCAAAGATCCGCTTGAGCTGATCCGAGGTCATGGGTACCAGGCTTTCACCGGCCCGCATCCAATACGCGCCCTTGTATTCGATCGGCACCCCTACGGGTCTGCTGGGAACCGCAAAAACCAACACGCGGCCATCCGCGTGCTGCATCTCCCCGGCGTCGATCCGAAGGCGTAGGCGTTCGACAATACCGTGTTTTGTCTTTTGCAGATCCGGGAAAGCCTGCGATCCAACCACGCGACGAGGCGGATCGTTAGTGACGCCGAAGACAAGATGTCCGCCACCCTCATTGGCAAAGGCACAGCAGTATTTGACGAGTTGTTCGAATTCGAAGTGGTTGTTCGCTGCCTTAAATTCAAGGTGCTCGTCTTCGTCGGAATCCATCCAGCGCGCAAGCTGTTCAAGCGGTGCCGTCACGGAAGTTCCGCGTGCCTTTCCGGGGGCATGACCAGCGTTCGAAGGCCACGCGAATCGGCAGCATCGCGAAGCATGTCGCGAACCACAACCTCCGGACCTCGCTGCCTGCCCAGCGCGTTCAACAAATCGTCGTCGGCGCACGCGGGCACGTCAATCACGAACGTGATGCTGTGTTTCGGATCGACTGGACCCATAAAAAAATGCCCTGTTTCAGCGACTGCGACAAACCGCATCCTGAACATCTTATCAGATGGGACTGAAGGTTGTTCAACTGGGGCTAGTTCGGCTTTATAAGGGCGAAAAGCAGGCCAGGACGGGCTCGGCGAGGAACGCGGGCGCGGTCGTAGCCGTATCCCTCGGCCACGAATCGGCCACCACAACCACGACCCGCTACGCGAAGCCCGAGCCCAGCGAGGCGGCCCGCCAGCTCGGAGCCTTGAGGGCCATCGACGGGGGCAGGGCGTGCAAAACATCGACCACCCACCCCGCCATCACCCGAATCCCCAACCCCTTCCACCACCACGGCCCGCACCCCGCGCACCGACGGGGTTCTGGTGACCGGGGAGGGGCACCGGGCGCACCGAGTTCCACCCCGACGAGGGGCATTTGCGGGGCAGAAATGACCCCGTCGGCTAGACTAACGTCGGGTAGAAATCAAGTCTCGTGGCAGTCTGGAATCGTCGGCATGTTTCTATCCACTGCTCGCCGATTGTGAATAGTAAGGAAGGTGGTCTCGTGGAACTCAAGAGAATTCCGATGAACGCGGTCCTCGGTTTGACCGCCATTTGTGCGTGCAGCGCTGGAGGCTCGATGCCTGGAATCGACCCCGGATTGACGGCCCCGGAGATGTTTGTCCCTTCTGATGCAAGCGGAGCCGCGACCCTGGGATCGGATGGTGTAATGTGCGTCAAGGCAGGGGAGCGTTGTCCGGTGGCTGGCGGGTGCTGCGCGGACTCTGCCTGTGTTGAAGTTTCGTTGGGGGTTAGCTTTTGCGCGGCTCAATGCACTACAAACGCGGGGTGCAAAAGCGACTGCTGTGCCCCCATCCGGGCTGGTGGAGGACGAACGTGCAGCGCCCCCGAGGTTTGCATTCCCCGAAGTGCCCAGACTGTGGACGCCCCATATCTGGATCGTTCCACCTTGTGTGCAGCGAAAATCGGGGGGGTCTGTTCCTCGAATGCCGAATGCTGTCCGGGAATCGCATGTGTCCAAGGGGTCTGCGGATCTTCCTGCGACCGAAACGACGAGTGTGGCTCAGGGTGCTGCTACGACCTTGGAAACCGGCGAGTTTGCGCGCCCTATAACCTGTGTCCGGTGGTAAGGGACGCAGGTGCCTGCCCCCAAGCCGGGGGCGCATGCTTTCAACAGGGAAGCTGCTGTGGCAAGGAATCCTGCATTCAGAATGTTTGTGCGTCGAATTGTACAGCTAACGGCGACTGCGTATCCGGGTGCTGCTACAAACTGGGAAACCTACAACAATGTGCCCCTTCATCACTATGTCCATCTGGTAAGGACGCGAGCACAAAGGATGCCCCCGCTGTCACATTCCCGGGTCAAGCGACCGACGTGGATGCAGGAGTCATGGATGCCAACGCGTTGGATGCCCCGATGTGCATCGCACCCGGTGCGCCCTGTGCCCCGGGTGCGACCTGTTGTGGAAAAGGAGCATTTTGTTTTCGGAGCATGGATGGCGACGCTGTATGCGTGGCCGATTGCAAAACGGGCGCGGATTGTGCGAATGGATGCTGTGCCGCCGTTTCTGGCGCAACCCTTTGCGCACCGAAGGCCCTTTGCGGCGGATCCAATGGGACAGGCGGATCTGGTGGAGGGGCGGCGACTGGCGAGAATGGCTTGGTTCTAGCTACTCACCGCGACACGTTTTTCGCCGTTTCCACAAGTTGGGGCAATCGTTCTTTTGAAGCGCGGACTTCCTGCTTCGACGTCTTGAAGGGCGATCCACTGAAGTTCACCGCGTCCACGGGCGCGTGTGCTTCGAACACCTTCGTGAACAGTCGGACAGGGAATTCTTGCGACGTCTGGTGCTCCACGACTTACGATGGCACGGTCGTCGCTATCATGGGGACCGCTTTCACAATTTCTACACGTCTAGGGGACAGAGTCTTCGAGCCGAGGATTTCGTGTCGAAACGTTCAGATGGGAGACCGGGTTGTTTTTGAGAAATCACCCACCGTGTGCGTGTCGAACACGATCCTTGACCTGCGAAGCGGGGACGGGTGCGACGTCTATTGTAAGTAGCGCGCCGCCACCTTCCCCTTGACCCCACAGAAGGGTCGCTGATTCCGAACGCAACCATCCAGCGTGCGGGAAGGGAACTCACGCCACCTAGGGTATGATCTAGCCCATCGCCGCCGGAAGGTGTTCCCGAGGGTGTTGTCGAAGCTCACAAATGGTACGGGCGCGGTCGTAGCCGCATCCCTCGGCCACGAATCGGCCACCACAACCACAACCACGACCAGCTACGCGAAGCCCAAAGCCAGCGAGGCGGCCCGACAGTACCGGGCCTTGCGGGTCGTCGATGGGGGCAGGGCGGGCGAAAATCGACTGCCCCCACGCTGCGCACCCCGCGCACCGACGAGGTTTTGGTGACGGGGGAGGAGCACCGGGCGCACCGAGTTCCACCCCGAACACGCCCAGATGAGCCATCTGTGAACAAGGTAGCAAGTCTCGGCAAAGGCCCATGGTCTATGGCCGAGGCTTTGACCGGGCCGCGCCCTTCGACGGGTTCTTTGGATAGGTGTTTAAGCGCTTCGGCTACGGGTCGCACGGCGAATCACCCTAAGCGTCGACGAATGGCCTACTTCGCCTTGCAGGCGCACCCCGGGCCCACGCGGCACGTTCGATCACAGGATATGCAGGCGTTTCCGCACGGGCACCCCCTTTCACAGAACTTGCAGCAAGTCGTTGGACCTGGCGCCGGAGGAGCCTTTGCCTTCCCAGCGGGCTGGACCGCAGCTGAGAAAGATGCAACGAACGCAAGCCCGAGCATCCACGCCTTCATAATCTTAGTGAAGGCCCAGTCCCATTCTTTGTCAATTCCCAATCGACCTGGCACCACGGTCGTTATCCCGCTTTCCTGAAAAGGAGGGATCTCGCGCCACCTGCGGTATGCTTCAAGGCCGTGGGTATCCGATGCACGAACCGGCGCCTGGTCAGGAAGAAATTTGAGATGCAGCATGTAGCCCATGTATGTGCGCGAAAAATGGGCATTGCGTGTGGCGG
>JAYUUT010000003.1:0-6024 GCA_043754455.1 Myxococcales bacterium | reverse complement strand
GTCGGTATGCGCAGCAAGATTGTCGAACGGGGCCAAGAGCCCAAAAGCCAGGTCGTGATCGCCTTTCACGGCAAGGACCGCTTTAGCCGTGACGCCGAGAACGACCTCGAAATGCTGGGAGAGGTTCTGCGAATTCGGTTGCGCGAAACGTTGCGGGAGGAAATGGGGGGGGTCTATGGGGTCGGCGCACGAGGCGGCCTGTCGCGACGGCCACGTCAGGAGTACACGTTCACCGTGAACTTCGGCTGCGCTCCCGAAAAGGTGGAGGCCCTCAAACAAAGGGTTCTTGACGACATTGCCGTGATTCAGAAAGACGGGATTGGTCCCGACTATTTGGAGAAGATCAAGCAGGCACGCCGCCGCGCGCACGAGCTGGATCTGAAGGAGAACGGCTGGTGGGAGGATCAATTAGAGGACGCATGGCGGTACGGCGAGGATCCGAAACAGATTCTGGACGTGGAGCCGTACGTTGAAAAAATCAGCTCTGACCGCGTGAAGGCCGCTGCGCGCAAGTACCTAAACGTCAACGCCTACGTTCTCGGGGTGCTGAAGCCCGAGCCGACGCACAAAGCATCAGGTCACTGAGGGCCCCCCCAGGCTAATTTTTGGTTTTCTTCCCGTATACAAGACCCCAGATCTGGGTCAAAATCGTGCCGGAACTCCGAATGCAAACAGCCGCTTCGAACTCGTTGTCGCCCCGTCTACGTTGGTCCTGGCTCTGGTCCCAGAAGAACGATCTGCTTTGGAATCTCATGCCTTTTTGGCTGGGCTTTGCGCTCGTGGGGGCCCTTTATGCGACCCGCGGTACGGGGCCTACCGCCGAGGATCCTCTGTGGAAACTTTCGTTCGCCGGCAGGGAATGGAACCTAGTAACCATCGCGTTCATTCTGTACGGCCCCGTCGTCGATGGCCCCCATCTTTGGGCCACCATCTCGCGAACGTATACTGATTCCGAAGAATGGGCGTCACGCCGCCGCTTGCTGATTTCATCTTTGTTGGCCTTTGGCGTGGGGCCGGTTTTGGTCCTCTTACCCTATGTCATTCGTGCGATCCTGCCGACGACCCAATACTCGCTGACATGGGGCTGGTCTCTTTGGCTCTTTGTCCTTGGGAACTACGCGAATTTCCACATCAACAAACAACATTGGGGGTTTGTCTGTCTTTACAAACGAAAGAACGGCGATTGCGACAGCGTGACAGAAAACCGAATTGACGCTTGGTTCTTTCAGACGGTTATCTGGCTGCCCTATATCGCGTTGATCGCGGCGCCATGGGATCCCTCCAACGCGGGATCGGCGTTATGGCGATCGGTGTTTGATGTCAGCCGGGCACTTTTTGTCACAGCCTGTCTGGGCTACGCGATTTTTCAGGCCAGCCAATGGCGCAGGGGCTTGGTTCGCAATGGCCCCAAACTCCTATACATCACCACGGTTCTTTCTTTGTACTACGTCACCTTCACCTGCCACCCCCGCATCGCCGCGTTCTGGATCATGATTACCGGGGTCGGACACTGCGCCCAGTATCACGCTGTGGTTTGGGCCTACGGTAAGAAGAAATATGCGGGCAAGGATCCCGCTGACCGCCGCCTGCCCCATGTCATCTTCGACAATCTCGGTCTGTATATTTTGTTGGCTGTCTTGTTCGCGTTTTTTACCCTGCAAGGTCCCGGTGCTAACATGGTGAAGCACGCCGCTGCCGGCGCCATGCAGACGGGTTTTTTCTCATCCGTCTTTACGTTTCTGGACCGCGACATGGGCATCGACCTTGGCTTCAAGATTTGCGCTTCCGTCATCGGAGGGGTTCGCCTGCACCATTTCTACGTTGACTCGAAGATCTGGCGCGTCAGCAAGAATGCGGCGCTGGCAAAAAACCTCAGCGTCTAGACAACCACCTGGTTGTCTGCAACCAACCTGTCGGCAATGGAGTCCCTGTCACGCGCATCCGACGGGCCGACCCCGTGTGTGGCACCACGCGGCCTTCAGCAACCGCGCGAACGGCGGCAGGTAGCAACCGATGTTCCTCAATCAGTATGCGCGCGTGCAACGTTTCGGCGGTGTCGTCAGCCAAGATAGGCACGACAGCCTGACCAATGATCGGGCCGGTGTCAGTGCCACCGTCGACGAAATGGGCGGTGCAACCGGCGACGGTGACGCCATAGGCGAAAGCCTGATCTTGGCCGTGGACGCCAGGAAACGCGGGCAACAGGGCAGGGTGGATGTTGATGACCCGCATCGGGAACGCGTCTAGGAAATTGATCGTCAAAAGCCGCATGAACCCCGCCAGTACGACCAGATCGACGTGGTGGCGCCGCAGCTCGCCTACCAGGGCCAGATCGAATTCACCGCGCGATCCGAATGGTCTATGATCTAAGGTGAAGGTCGGGATTGCAGCCTCCTGCGCGCGCGCAAGGGCCCCACACCCCGGGATGTTGGTGCCGACCACGGCAAGCCGCCCCGGCCCCAGGTCACCGCGTGCGGCGGCGTCGATTAGGGCTTGCACATTCGTGCCGCCCCCCGAGGCAAGCACGCCAATATTCATTCGGTGAACTCGACCGGTTGATCAGGGGCTGCTGCTGCGGCGACCTGGCCCAGTCGATACACGGTTTCCCCAGCATCCTTCAGGATCCTTGTGGCTTCCACCGCCCGATCCGCTGCCACACACACGATCATGCCGATGCCGACGTTGAACGTGCGCCGCAATTCCGATGGCGCAATGTTCCCCAACCGTGCCACCAATGAAAACAGCGGCGGCAACGCCCAAGCCCTCAGGTTTATCTGCAATTTCAGACACGCATCTGTCGGCAGCATCCGGGTGGGATTGTCGACCAGGCCCCCCCCTGTGATGTGCGCGGCACCCTTCAATATCCCTGCCGCATACAGCGCGCGCATGGATTTGACGTAGATCCGCGTGGGCCGAATCAACGCGTCTGACAGCCGTTCCCCCAGCTCCGGGATCCGATCGTCTAGCCCCAGTTTTGCGTGGTCAAAAAACACCTTGCGGACCAGTGAATATCCATTCGAATGGAACCCGCTAGAGGCCAGCCCCAGCAGCACATCACCTGCAACAATGCCCCGGCCATCCACCGCCTGATCTTTTTCCACGACGCCCACAGCAAACCCGGCCAGGTCGTATTCGCCGCTCTGATAGAAGCCTGGCAGTTCGGCGGTTTCTCCACCTATCAAGGCGCACCCTGCCTGCTTGCACCCATCGGCGATCCCCGATATCACCTGTTCAGCCACCCCCACTTCCAGTTTTCCGGCGGCGAAATAATCCAGAAAGAACAGGGGTTCGGCGCCACTGACGACCATATCGTTAACACTCATCGCGACAAGATCGACGCCAACCGTGTCGTGCCGTCCGGTCAGGAACGCCAGCTTCAGCTTGGTCCCGACGCCATCTGTACAGGCCACCAACGCGGGGTTCTTATAACCCTGGGGCAGGCCGCACAGCGCCGCAAACCCGCCTAAGCCGCCCATGACCTCGGGCCGCCAGGTGCGTTTAACGTGACCTTTAATTCGTTCCACCAGCTCATCGCCAGCGTCGATGTCCACGCCTGCACTTCGGTAAGTCAGACCTTCGGCTTTTGCGTCACTCATGGGGGCGCGAAAGATACCCCAGGGCCCTCCAGAACTCACGGGTTCGCCAAGCGGAAGATCGGCACCCTACTCCATGGCGCGGCCTGCCACGCGGAGGCGGCGGCACAAATCCAGCAAATCCGAGGCCTCCTTTAGCCGGGCGGCCACTCCTGCGGCACTCAGATCAATTTTCGTTTCTAGGCGCTTGTTGGGGTTCAGAGATCCAGCGAGGCGCCCGGCCTCCCGAAGGCGTGCATCGACCGCCGACGCTGATAGGTCGATTTTCATCGATCCAGATCCTTCAGGTTCTGGATGTCCATCAGGTCCTGCGGGCGAGCGGCCTGGGCTTTCATGCTGATAAGGCCCTCGCGGGAAACCACCCAGACGTGACGATCCGCCATTGGCATCTGTACGCGACCTGCCCAGGCCGATTCGAGATTCACGCCCACGATCATGAAGTCCAAGGTTAGAAAATCGTTCGCAGCGTCAATCTTGTTCACCCGCTGTAACGACGTCCCATCCTTGAACTCGAACGGCAGCGCGTCAAGCGTAAATCCGCAGCCACGAACGGCCATCATGCCCCGAGGCAGGGCCTCTGGTCGTATCAACAGGTCAATGTCTTTTGTCGCCCTAGGGGCACCCCAAACGGCAACTGCCAATCCACCCACCAATGCGTAATCAACACCCGCCCCATCTAGGGCAAGAAGAACCGCGCAGAGTTCATCGTAGAGGTTCAAACAAGGGGAGCCTACCCCATCAATGCCAGGGCGTCGTTCGAAGCAGACGTCCCCGACCAGGCCTCCCCTGATCACGGGACAAAAACTATTCCCCGGAAGGTTGTGGGAAGAAAACCGGGTAAGTTGTCGGTTAGGGGAGGGTGACCTGGTAGGGCGGAACGGGTTTGATCGAAAAAAGTAGGGAGAACTAAGAGCATGCGACGACGCGGATTGACCGTGATTTTGGCGACGTTCCTGGCTGGCGCGGGGGTTGCGGCAGGGTTGGCGCTAGCGCCCGAGGCCAGCGGCCAGTCAACCCCTGTTACGCCCAAGATGCAGGCGCCACCCGAGGCGCGGTCAATGTCGCGGGCATTTGCCGCCGTGGCCAAGGCCCTGCGCCCGGCCGTGGTTCGTATCGACGTCGAGGTTGAGAACCCGCGTGCGCAACGCCAACCAGGCCGGGCCGAACAGGATCGTCGCAACGTCCCCCCTGAGTTGCGGGATTTCTTTGAGCGATTTTTCAATTCCGAAGGCGAAGCGCAGCCTTTCGCCAACCCCGACCCCGGCCGCGGCACCGGATCAGGAATGGTGTTCGATTCATCGGGGCATGTGTTGACCAACAGCCATGTTGTCAAGAACGCAACCAAGGTGACGGTCACCTTCGCCGACGGAAGAATTTTTCCCGCCCGCGTCGTGGGAATGGACGAACTCACCGATGTCGCCGTGGTAAAGCTGGAAAAGCCGCCGTCGGGTTTGGTCGTCGTTCGCATGGGAGATTCGGAACGTATGGAGATCGGGGAATGGGTGATGGCGGTGGGCAGTCCCTTAGGCATGGATCAGTCGGTCACCGCGGGCATTATCAGTAGCAAGGGAAAGGTGGGCCGCAACGTGCCCGGATTTGGCGGGCAGAACAACAAGGTGCGCGAATATCTTCAGACCGACGCCAAGATCAATCCCGGCAATTCCGGGGGCCCGCTCGTCAATCTAGACGGCGAAGTCATCGGCATCAACACCATGATCAACGTCGGGCCAGGGGGTGCGTACGGGTTTGCGATCCCGATGAATCAAGCGCGCCGGGTGGCTGAATCCCTGGTGAAGGACGGTCGGGTAAGGTACGCGTACTTAGGTGTCACCGTGGGTGACATTCAGGATCTTAAACCGCAGGAGCGTGAACAGTTGCCCAAGGCGTCGCCGGAAAAGGCGGCTGTGGTTACCAATGTGATGCCCGGCAGCCCTGCGTCCAAGGGAGGCCTGCGATCCGGCGATTTGATCGTCCGCCTTGACAGCGAAAAAATCGAAGGCAAGGGCGATTTGGTGGGGTACGTGTCGTCCCGGTCCATTGGTGCGCGGGTCGCGGTCGCTTTCGTCCGCGAAGGGAAACCACAGACCCTCACCGTCACTTTGGCCGAGCTTCCCGCATCTGCCGGGGAACCGCGCGCTGAAAATGCTGCCGGGCTGTCCCTGCAAGATCTCACGCCTGACGTGGCGCGTTTCTTAGGCCTCGATCCCGGAACCTCGGGCGCGGTCATCAGTGACGTTACGCCGCAAAGCCGGGCTGCCCGCGCGGGATTGCGAGCTGAAGACATCTTGCTGGAAGTGAACCGCGCCCCCGTGACCTCGGCTGAAGATGCGCTGACCAAACTTCGTGGGGGGCCGCAGGGCGAAATCATGGTGCGCGTTCGCCGCGGCAAACAACCGCCACGCATCGTGGTCATCCCGGCGAAATAAACCCG
>JAYUUT010000002.1:0-20547 GCA_043754455.1 Myxococcales bacterium | reverse complement strand
GGCTGCCGTAAAAGCTCCGCATCGATCCCTTGTGCAACCATCGATGACAGACCATCAGATGCCAAAATGATTGTGCAGCGACCTATCAAATCGCGCATGCCCGCAACAGGAACCATTGGCTTGCCGGCGGTGCGGTGGCCAACCACACCCGCCGCGCTGGCAAAGCGATGGACATCCCCATCTGCCAACATGGCAGAGCTGATGTTGCCAAGGCCAGCGTGCCAGATGCGCCCCGTGCCCCGATCCAGGCGGAAAGCAGCCATCACAGCCCCCCGCGTGCCGGTCAAATTCCGGTGGGCCTCGGCGATAAGCCCGACCGGATCGAGGTCAACGGACAACCGCAGCACTGCCGCCGCCCGGGCCGAGGCCTCCCGCGCAGGAGCGCCATGGCCCAGTCCGTCGATCACCGCCACGGTTAGTGTCCCATCCGTGCGCCGCCAGGCCGCATCGTCACCCGATATACGTTCGCCTGGGCACGATCGACCCAAGATGGCAACTTCGCTACGGGGCACGGGGGTGCAAAAAGTTCGCAGCCCAACTGTCGTTCCCTCTGCCCAGCGAATATCTAGGTCTAGCTCGTCAGCCTGCCGGTAGGCGGCCTGCAGGCCAACGCCTAGGCTTCCGGTGACGCGCGACAGGCCGGTCATGGACCCTTCAGGGTCGGGGATTCCATCACCTGCGTCTCGCGCCAGAACTTCAATCCCCGTCACACCGGCGCGGGTCGTGGGACGAATCGCCACCTCGCCCCCACGCGCGTGTCGCAACTGGTTGCGCAATATTTCGCTTGTGGCAGCCAAGAGTTTTTCCATACGCACGGGCGCCATCCCAATCTGCGCCGCCACGTCTCGGATGGCCTCACGGGCCACGGTTAGGGAGGCTTCGTCGCTGACGTCCAGGACCGCCACTTCCCGCCCATCTAACCACTCAGATTTTAAAAGCGCGCCCATTTGGTGGCCGTGATGGTGGTGCCCTGGCCGACCGCTGTCTTGATCTCGAAAATGTCACAAAGGCGTCGGCTGCCCGAAAGTCCAAGCCCCAGCGACGCCGCGCTGCTGTATCCCCCCGCAAGGGCGCGATCCAGCGCAGCGATGCCTGGGCCTTGGTCGCGCACCGTCAGGCGCAGCCCGTGACGCCCATTTTCGTCCAGCAGGACCTCCAACTGGGCGTCACCTTTATGCGCGTGGACCAGTACATTTCGTGCCAATTCCGACGCAGCGGTGGTTACGGCGGCCGTGGCAAAGGGATCGAACCCACCTTCCTGGGCCAGCGCGCGGATCCGCCGACGAACCAGGACCACGTCGTCTTCGCAGTCGATTTTCATCGTCTCGCTCAAAATAGCGTGAGCGATCACGACGTCTGTCCCACCATCCGTCCCGGCAGCCGACCCAGCAGCGCCAGTCCCTCGTCGACATTCAGGGCGGTGCGAACAGCGCCCATCATGTAGCCCATCCGGACCAAGGTCGCCGCGACTTCGGCGCGCATGCCAACGATTATGGTTTCGGTTCCCATCAGCCGCGCCATCTTGGCGGTGTCAGCAAGAACCCGCGCGACGTAACTATCGACCACATCTAGGCCCGAGATGTCCACGATCAACCCCCGCGCCCCTTCCCGTTCGATGGTGGCCAGCAGGTTTTCCTGGAACGACTCGGCAACGGCATCATGCAGATCCGTTTGCACGGATACCAGCAAGACGCCCAGAACCCGAAGGATGGGGATGGTGCTGCGTTCACTCATGGGGAACCTCGGCGATTTGTTTGCCCACCAGGCCCAGAGCCAATTCGATGCCATCGGCCAGCCGGGCCCGGGTGTGGATGCTTGATATATCAACGCCCAGTTGAACAATGGTCCGGGCGACCTGGGCGGTGATGCCGGTGACAATCGTCTGCGCCCCCAAAAGCCGCACGGCATCGGTGGTTTTCAACAGGTGGTCGGCTACAGCGGTGTCGACCACGGGCACGCCCGCAATGTCGATGATCACAGTCTTGGCCTGTTCGTCCACCACGCGGGTCAGCAGGGTTTCCATGATTTGTTGGGCGCGGTGGCTGTCCACGGTCCCAACCAGCGGCAACAGCAACACCCGGTGATACAAACGGATGACAGGTGTGGATAGTTCGCGAATCGCGGCCTGGTGCCGGGCCAGGGTCGCCATGCTGGCCGTGATGTACGTGTCCATGGACAAGGCCATGTCGAACATGACCATTTTGATAAGCGATCCATAGGCGGCAAAAACCTGATCAGGTGGCAGGTCGGCGGTGAAATGACCTAGCAGCAGCCGGAGGTAGCGGCTGTAGGCCCCGATATACCATTTGGGGTCGATGCCAACCCGTTCGTGGGCCGCGCCCACGCGCAGCCGGTTCTCAACATAGGCACGATCGCAGCGGCCATTGAAGAGGCCCATGAAATAATCCCGCTGATGCCGTTTTACCCGCACCAAGGTGGCCTCGTCCGGAAAGAAGCTACGCGACCCCTGGTGGCCCAGAATCAACTGGTAGAAGTCCTCCACCACATGGTCGCAATGTTTTTCGGCTAGGGGTTGCAGCCGGGCCAAACGTTGCAAATCGTCGTCGGTGATCTCAAAAAAGGATCGGCGGCTGTCAATCTCCGCGTCATCAAGTTTGAGCTTGGCCATATAGTCAACACGCATGCGTTAAGGACTGTAGTACAGAAGGACGCCTGAATGTGGCACATTGCCTGCATCACCCGAAGAAGCCATGCCCCACTTAGCCCTAGCCGATTTTGATGGCCTGCCCGCGTATGTCGTGGCGCTGGACGGCCAGGGTCGAATTGCTTTTTGGAACCGCCGTTTGGAAGACGCGACGGGGATTGGGCGTGACGCAATGCTGGGTCAGCCGGGCGATTCGGTTCTGGACGGCGGAACCCCGGCGCCCCTTGCGACATCTTTTGGACCTCCACGTTTGGTGCGGTGGCGCCGGTCGACAGAATCATTGCCACGGGGGTGGACGTTTGCGGTCGGCCACGACGTCACCGAAGATCACGCCGCTCTCGAACAAATCTTAAGATCCGAACGACTTGTGGCCGTAGGACGTTTGGTCGGCGCGTTTGCACATGAGGTGCGAAACCCCCTGAATTCTGCGCTTTTGCAGATGTCCTTATGTGAACGCCGCATCGAACGAAACGATCTGCAACCCCAAGGACTGGTTGATCCTCTACGCAAATCCCGGGCCGAACTTTCCCGCATCGAACGGTTGATCAATGATTTTCTAGCCTTCGCCCAGCCACAGCCCTTGACGTTGACCCCCGTCGATCTATCCGACCTTTGTGTTTCGTTTGCGCAAAAAACGCGCCCGACAACGACGGTTTCGATTGGTGTGGACGCCCCCTTGCCTGTACTCATTTTGGGCGACAGCGCCCGTTTGGGTGAAGTGCTGCTGAACCTGATAGCCAACGCGATAGAGGCCATGCCCGCAGGAGGGCATCTGACCCTGCGCACCCACGAACACGCCGATTTTGCCCATATAGACGTGCAAGACACAGGCGTGGGCGTGGACTTGGTGGATCAAAAACACGTCTTCGATCCCTTCTATTCCACGAAGACTGCGGGAACGGGACTGGGACTGACCATCGTTCACCGCATCGTCACAGATCATGGCGGTCAGGTGCGGCTGCGATCGCGGCCCGGGGACACCTGTTTCACGCTCGTCCTTCCCCGTGCAGGCCTCTCACATCACCGATAGCAACCCCACCCGACCTTGCGCGCTGAACACACGGACCCGGTCGCGTCCGTCGCGCTTAGCGGCGTACAGGGCCGCGTCCGCAGCCTCAATAAAGGCCTCGGGCGTTCGAATGCCAGGGAACCACTGGGCCACCCCGAAGGAAGCCGTGGCGCGAAGAGGAAGTCCTTCGCCGTGCGTGGTCTCGGTTTGGGCGACGGCGCGGCGAGCCCGTTCGGCCCAGGCCGCCGCCTGCTCCGCATTGGCATGTGGTAGCAACGCGACGAATTCTTCACCGCCGTAACGGGCGACCAGATCCTCCTGGCGTTTCTCCCGATCAATGCTGGTGGCCACCGCGCGCAGCACGTCGTCGCCAGCCCGGTGACCATGTTCATCGTTCAGCAATTTGAAGTGATCGATGTCGATCATCACCAAGGACAAGGGGATTTCATAACGATCCGCCCGGGCCAGTTCGCGGGCTAGGTGGTAATCGAAGGCACGCCGGTTGGAAATCCCCGTCAACGCATCGGTCGTCGTCTGGGCCTGCAGTTCTTGGGACACCCTTTGCAGCCTGTCGTTGCGTTCGGCAAGCTGATCCTCACGTTTGCCAATCATGAATCCTGCGGTACCCAGCGCCGTCATCCCACCCACCGCCATCACAGCGAAGATGACGAAAGGATTCGGCGCGCTGCCACTGACGGCCCCATAGACAACCAGCCCGACCGGGGCGATAAGCCCGGTTCCAACGCCCAACAGAAGCAACTTCCGCGCGAGGTTCACGATACAAAGACCCTGCAACCTCTGTTCCCGTACCCTCGGGCCTAAGTAAGGACGGATCGCGCAGAATCTTCGCCGTTTGCCTCACGTAGGGCGCAGAAATTTCGCGTTTTTGGAATCGGCTCGGCTAGTCCAGTTCGAAATGAATCGTGAAGACGATCTCGGTCGCCACTGCGCGGCCATCGACCTTGGCAGGCGTGAATCGATAAAGCCGTGCCAGCCTCAGCGCGGCCGCACCAAACCCTTGTCCCGGATCCGTAACCATCCTGACGGCAACCACTGACCCGTCATCATCGATGACCAGTTTGACCCGAACCGACTGTTCGATCTTGGCCTGACGGGCGGCCTCGGGATAAAACGACTTCAGCTGCGCGGGCGTGACGTTTTTCAAGAAAATGGGCGCCTCCGTGAGGGCATAGGGTTCGGCAAATTCTCCTGCTTTGTAGGGCTGGGCGTCACCACCTTGGGGGCCAGCCGCCGTGCGTCCACCCCGACCCTTGCCGCTGCCCGCACCGCTTCCGACCTGCACCCCGAATGTTCCACCTGCTGTTGTCGCCGACAGAGAAAACCCCGGAACCAAGACGGGGGGATCGGCCAAAAGACTGGGCGTCTCCTGCGGGGCCGGGGCCGCCGCCAGCGGCGGCGGGTTGGGCGCAGCGGCCACCCTTGAGATGTCCTTCGCGGTGTTTTGGCTCGGGTTGGCCCGCGGACGCACGACCTTCAGCAGCTTCGGTGAATCGGGTGCGGCTACAGGAGACTCTGCTGGCGGAGGCACAGGCGGAGCCCTATCGACAATCACCACGCTGACTCGTACCGGGACAGACGGCGTGACGTACAAACGAGCCTGCCGGGTCCACTGCAGGAAGGTGGCATGCGCGACAACGCTCAGCACAAAAGCCACCCCGAAAATGACGGTGTGTCCGGAACGCCCCTCTTGCGTCACGGGTGTTTTTCTTTTTCGATCTGAATCGCAAACTTGACCACGCCCTGTCCCTTCAACACGTCGAGCACATGAACAACCGCGCCGTGCGTGGACTCGCGATCCGCGCTGATCATCGCCTGAATGTCTTCGCGTTTGCCAGCGCTTGCCGCGACTGTCCGAACCAAGGCCACGTCATCTGCCACAACCCCATCGACGTAGGTCTTTCCGTCTTTGGTGACCACGATTTGCAACGTCCGGCCGGTGGTTTCACCCGCTGACGCCGCACGCGGCAGGTCGATCTGGATCGCCTCCTTGACGATATAGGTCGCCGTGACCATGAAGATGACAAGCAGCACCAGCATCACATCGACCAACGGGGTGACGTTGATCCCGGTGATTTCGTAGTCGTCGTTCTGATGTGATCCGGCCATGTCATTTACCCGTCGTGGATTTCAGAAAACTGACCACAGCGTGCCCGATACACTCGCTGCGTGCGGTGATGGTTTTCAGCCACCGCCCAAACACGTTGTGCATGGCAACCGCTGGCAAGGCCACCATCAGGCCGACCGCGGTGGCGACCAAAGACGCCGATATGCCCCCCATGATGTTGGCGGCCCCCTGCGACACGGCGCCCCGTTGCGCCTGGGTGGCCAGGGCTGCGAACGCCTCGACGATTCCCAAAACGGTGCCAAAAAGCCCCACGAAAGGGGCGTTGTTCCCCAGGGTGCCCAAAATCGCCAGAAACCGTTCGTAGCGAAGTCGGCCGCGCACGATGGTCGCCTGTACGATTTCTTCAACCGCGTCGGCACCACGGGGGGCCAGGGCAGCGGCCTGACGAAGCACATCCGCTGGCAGTCCACGCCTTTCATTGACCAATTTCAACGCGCCTTCCAGGTCACCTTGGGCCAGGCGGGCCACGACCGTGTCCACCTGTCCGAACGAATGTCGGAAGAAATACCAGAACCGCTCTATCATCACGGCCACAGAAACCACCGACAGCCCCATCAGCAGCCACATGACCCATCCCGCCCCCAGCCCCCGCAGCGCGACGGCCAACTGGTCGATGATAGGGTCGTTCGGTGCGGCGGCAGATCCCATTCGTTTCTCCTCGGCGAAGGCTGACAAAGGACGGGGCGGTCTTTCCCTTATGACACCCCACGGGGTCTAGGAGTGGGATGACGGGATTTTTTTATCTTTCAACCATGCTGGTTGGACTGGCTTTCGCAAACGCAGATCAGGCACCTGGGGTTGACGTGCCAACCCGATCACAGGTGTGCGCGGCTGTGCTGACCGCCTCCCCCGGCGCGCTGCCCGACGGCGTTTCGGTTGGGGCCATCGTCGAGGGACGACGACAGTGGGGCCCCTGGTTCGTATCGTTGCGCCTGGGCTGGAGCCAACTAGCAGCGGCCAACGTCGCCTGGGTGATCGAGCACCAGCAAGTGGTGGTGGCCTTGGGGGGCGGGGTCGAAAAAATCATCGGGGCCGGACGCATCTGGGCGCAGGCCGGGGCGGGGGCAACGGGGATCTACGAAACCCTGATGCACCACCAAAACCAGCGCATCGACGCCGCCGGAGTGCCAGGGGGAACATTGACCTCATTCACGGTCGGGCCGCTGGCGTTTGCCGAAGTGGGCCTGACGCTGAAGCTGCGGGGATCTGTCGGGGCCCTGCTGGCCGCAGGTCCAGCGCTGTCACGAATCCAAATCGATACCGGAGCGGCGTGGCGCCTTGGGGCCATGGCACGAATGGGACTCACTCTTGCATTTTGACCGCGTCAGGATGGGTCTTTGCGGTCTGCTGGCAGCCTTTGGCTGCACGGGCAAGGTGCATGACCTTTCCGTGACGGCTAGCCCGCTTGTGATCTTGCGGGGACATGTGGACACCACCTCGGTTGCGCGGCGGAACCCAAACGTTCCGCTTTTGGGGGCCCTGGTGTGGGCGGGCCTGCCGCGGACAAACCCCGTATGTCTCAAGTTTGATGTCGCCGACCTGAAGGCAGCGTGCCCTGATCCCTATGGCATGTTTTACGGCCAAATCGAACAGTCGGTTGCTATCGACGCCCAAGGTAACTTCGACCTGCCGCTTTACTACCTACCGAAGGCCAGTGTTTCGGTAGGCGATGCCATGACCCGCATCGCGTACGGATCCCTGGTGGTGGCCGAAGATGTGGACGGTGATGGGCAGCTCACCTTTCCAAACAACATCAGAGGATCGGATGCGGGACAGGGTGAAGATCCCAACCCTGCGGACAATCATCCCCCGACTGCTGCGCCGGCGCCTCCAACAAGATCAGACACGGTCATCGCCGCCACGTTTTCCTCACTGCACACAGCCCAGCTTCGCGTGGTCTTTCGCGAAGGGGGGTTCGTCGTCAATTCCAACTTCTACCCAGCTCCCGGATGCGCCGCGCCTCCACCGGGCTTCTCGATCCAATCAGCGCCCCCGCTAGGGGATACGCCCCCAACCGCCGATCCCTGCACGTTTTCTTCCACTGAGACTAGGGTCGAGGTTCCGTCCTTGTCCCCTGACGAAGCCCAGGCATTTGTATGCCGCCCACTGCAGCGGGGCCAGCGTGTTTTGCAGCCACGCCAGAATCAGAAATTGCCCAAAGACATGAAGGCCATCTGCCTGTCACCCCAGATTCTGGCCACAGTCACTATGGGCTCCTGCCCGCGCGTTTCGATCTACGCGCTTAAGGGCTGTCGTCAGGATGTCTTCTGTCTGAACCCCGAATGGGATCTAAGCGCTTCGCCTCCGGATTTTTGGCCATGCCGATGACAGCGTCGATTCTACACGTCCTTTTGGCGGCCCATGATCCGCTGGTTCACGTCATCACGGAAAAAGAACGGATCGAATTGGCCCAGACGGACAAGGTGCGGTTGACCCTGCCGACGCAAAACGACGTTGAGGCCTGGCGAAACCCGGGCCTAACCTTGCAACTGGGTTACGGGTACAGCTTCGTTCAGGGCAGCGGTCCCGCGTGGTCTTTCCGCAGCCACAGCGCCGCCGTGCGACCTGCGGTGCGCCTTGATCTAAGGTGGGCGCTGGGGGTGGGCCTGCTGTACGGGACCGGCCCGAACGGCGCGCGCTGGAGCGTCACTGTTGAACCCTCGTTTTTCGCCTGGCGGCAGCTCGCCTTGACCGTGGGTCTAGGCTACGGCGGACTTTCCGTGAACCGCGCCTTGGCCTCTACGGGTCGGTTGCGCGGCCCCGACGTGGTGGTAAGCCGCGACCTGCAGGCCGGTGAGACCCTGCCCCGCTGCGAAGGCGCGGGGCTGTCCGCACTGGCCCGCGCCGACTACCTTTTCGTCGTCGGTCCGCTTTTCTCTTTGGGACCGTTCGTCCAAACCAATTCACAGTGGACACGCTGCCACAGCACGTTCGGACGGGTAGATCCCGAAACCGGACAATCGATCAATCTGTCCCAGTGGTGGCGTCAGCAAGGACTTTCATTCGGATTTTGGCTGGCTTGGCGATGAAAGGCCCGACCGTCCTGGCCGTAGTGGCGATGCTGGTCGCAATCTGCGCGGGCACGTCGTCGGGTGTCGCCCAGACGGTGCAGCTCACGCCGCCGATGGCGATCGAATTGCCGACCATCGATCGGCCCGCCGATGCGCCGCCGCAAACCCATACCATTGAAGTCGAGCTGCTGTTGACCATCGACGCCACCGGCGCCGTGACCAAGGCCGACGTCGTCCGTTCGGCAGGTCCCCTGTTCGACGCAGCCGTGGTCGCGGGGGTGAGGCGTTTCACATTCCAACCCGCAACCCGGGATGGAATTCCCATCGCCGTCCGGATTCCTTTCGTTCAAAAATTCGAGCCACCCCCGCCCCCCCTGGCCGAAACCCAACCCGATTTGGACGCCGTCCTTGTGGGCATGGTTGTCACCCGGGGCACCCGCAAGCCCATTGCCGGCGCCACCATCGCCGTATACGAACTGCCGATCGTCGAGCCCAGCCAGCCCTTCGTCAGCACAAGTGATGAAAAGGGATATTTCCTACTGCCTGTGCGATCTGCGGTACCCCTGCAGGTCCGGATCACGGCGACCGCACACGATACATTCGTACAAAACGAAACAGTTGCCAGAAACCAACGGCTTTCGGTCAAGTACCTGGTCGATCAAAACTCTTTGGGTCAATACGAATCCTATGTGCATTCAGACACCGACCGCAGCGAGGTGTCCCGCACGACCCTTTCAGGACGCGAAATCACCAAAATCCCTGGTACTTTCGGAGATCCCTTCCGGGTCATCAGCTTGCTTCCCGGCACCAGCACCGTGGCTGGACTTCTTCCTTTGCCCATTGTCCGCGGGTCGAGCCCCGGCAACACGGGACTGCTGCTGGACGGCGTCCGGCTGCCGTTGCTGTACCACCTGTTGGCGGGACCCAGTGTGATTCACCCCGAATTGATCGACCGGGTTGATTTCTACCCTGGGGGCTTTCCGGTCAGCTACGGCGGTTACACAGGTGGCATCGTCGATGGCATCACCCGCGCCGCGCGTGCCGATGAACGCCGGGTGGATGTTGATTTGAACCTGACCCAGACAGGCGGCCTTGTCCGCGAGCCCATTGCTTCACTGGGACTGACCGCCACAGCGGCGGCACGCATTGGATATCCAGGACTATTGCTTAGTCTGCTTTCGCCCGATGTGTCGCTGTCATATTGGGACTACCAGGCCCGCGTTGATGGTGGCCAAGGTCGCCACCGCTGGTCCCTGTTCGCCTACGGGGCGGCGGACGATCTGAAAAACCGCATGGCACCGGACCAACCCCTGCGCACAGTGGCGCATTTTGAATTTCACCGCATAGACCTTCGTTATCGCCACGGCGACGATGACGCCTACGAAACCTATCGGCTGATCTTCGGCAATGACAACAGTCAACTGGGAGGAGGACAAACAACCGCGGTGACCGGCAACGGTGCCCTTGGGGGCGGCACATGGTCTGTGGAACCCCGCATACGGGTGCACCGGGCCCTAGGCACGCACATGGATTTGAACCTGGGCCTCGAATCCAATCTGCGCACGCTAAAAAACCCCGACAACGCCCCCACGCAGGCCTCGCCGCTAGCCATGGATGTGGGGCGCATCTTTAATCAAGACGGGTTGTTCAGCACGTCGGGGCTGTATGTTGAACTTGTCTACAAACCCACCGAACGCCTGCGCCTAATTCCCGGACTGCGCGGCGATCTGTATGACGAACGCCACAGTTCATCCCATGTGACCCAGACCAGTCTCGATCCGCGTCTGCTTGCGCGGTATCGCCTGGTTGACCACCGCCTTGGGGGGCTGTGGCTCAAGGGCGTTGTTGGCCGCTATCACCAACCGCCGCGCATCTTCGTGCCTGTGCCGGGCCTCGACAGCTCGTCGCTGGACCTGGGCCTGCTGGCCTCCACACAGTACAGCGTGGGAATTGAAACCCAGGTGTCATCGCTGGAACTTGATACCAGCGTCTACTTCAACGACATGGATCCGATTTTATTTGACCTGATTGTCACCCCTGCCGTGGCCGACATTGCGCAGGCCCAGCCCGCAAATCCCGCCTGGCAATTACCCCCACCTTCGACGGGTCGACAGAGCCCCGCATTGAACCGGTTGTTCACCCCGCGCACCGGGCGCAGTTACGGCCTTGAACTGCTGTTGCGACGTCGCGACACCGATCGCCTGTTCGGCTGGGTTAGCTACACGCTGTCGCGTTCAGAACGCCAACAGCCCCAAGGCTGGGAGCCCTTCGATTTTGATCGCCATCACATCCTGAACCTGGTGACCGGTATCCGCCTGCCCCGCAACTGGGAATTCGGCACGCGGGTTCTGTATCAAACCGGCACACCCCTATCGACCATTTTTGGACGCAACATCACCCGAAGCCAAGATCAGTTTCGCGTCGATCTGCGCATCGATAAACGCGCGGTATGGAACCGCTGGCTTCTGGATTTCTACGTAGACATCATCAACACCACCGTCGCCCAGGAATCTGGCGGCTTGGTCGGCGGCAACGCCATCAGGTACCTGGTGCCGACGCTGGGGTTCCGGGGGGTGCTGTAGCGCCTAACACGCAAATTTTGCTCCACATCAGGGATATCGCGCAGAAATTTCGCGTTCTTTGTTGCCGGACAGTTCAGTCACCGGCATGCCGCTCTTGGGCGCCTCCCTGTACTCGTGCATTTTGTACTGGATCTTCCGGACACTGATACCCAACAGGGCCGCCGCCCGGCTGGTCGATCCCCCCACCGACTCAAGGGATTTCTTGATGGCGTAGGCTTCAATCTGTTCCAGGGTTGAACCGGGAATGGCCACGTCATCCCTGCGCAGCGGGACGATATGGGGCGGCAGATCCACAGATGTCACCCGGGGGCCTTTGGTCAAAACCACGGCCCGTTCAATGGTGTTTTCCAGCTCGCGCACATTTCCCGGCCACTGATAACCCTGAAGCCGTACCATGGCGTCGTCCGCAAACCCATCTAATGTCCGACCGTTCTCCTCAGCGTACTTGCGCAAAAAATGCGTACACAGGGCCGGAACGTCTGATCCCCGGGCGCGAAGCGGGGGCATCTCCACGTTGATAACGTTGAGCCGGTAGTACAGATCTTCGCGGAACTTTCCCCGTTCGACCTCGGCCTTCAGATCCCTGTTGGTGGCCGCAATGATGCGAACGTCAACCCGTACAGTTTCGTTACCACCAACCCGTTCAAATTCGTGTTCTTGCAGGAAACGAAGCAGCTTGACCTGCAAACCTGGTGAAATCTCGCCAATTTCGTCCAGGAACAACGTCCCCTTGTGGGCCTGCGAAAAACGCCCATCGCGACGAGTGGCCGCCCCGGTAAAGGCACCACGTTCATGGCCAAACAGCTCGCTTTCCAGCAAGGTTTCCGCCAGAGCCGCGCAATGAAGTTTCACAAAAGGCCCTGAAGCCCGCGGGCTGCGCTGGGCAATGGCGGCCGCGATCAGCTCCTTGCCTGTGCCCGATTCGCCGGTAATCAGAATGCTGGCCCGCGACGCCGCCACCTGGATCACAGTTTTGAATACCTCCTGCATGACCGGCGCTGTACCGATGATGTTGTCGAAACTGTACCGTTCACTCAGGCGGGCCCGCAGTTGATGGGTCTCGTAGCGAAGGCTCTGCCGCTCGATCTCCCGCCGCAAAACCAGGCTTAATTCGTTCATGTTCAGGGGTTTGGTCAGATAATCCGCGGCCCCCTGGCGCATGGCGGTCACGGCGCTGTCGACCGCCCCGAATGCGGTCATCACGATGACCACCAGGGAATCGTCATGCTCACGGGCCTTTTTCGACAGTTCAAGGCCGTCCATACCGGGCATTTTCAAATCCGTCAGGAGAACATGCGGCGCGAATTCGGCCAGCTTGCCCAGCGCCTTCCAGCCGTCGGCTGCGGTTTCGACCGCATAACCTTCGTCCTTAAGCAGTTCTGCCAACGCGCTGCGGGCATTTGACTCATCGTCCACGATCAAGATGCGGGATTTGCTCATGGGTCGTTCTCTAGCGGTTGTGTCATGCAATCCTTGCGCCTAACCTACAGATTGCGCAACTGTGGTTGACGGGATGGCCATTGGTGGCATAGCTCCTTCATGGTGAGAGCTGATTCAGGGAGGGCCCTTGTGCTGCTGCGCGTTGGCCGAGCCCTGGCCGAGGCCCGCCGCAGCGAGGACGTTCAGACCGCCCTTTGTGATGCCGCCGTAAACCACGATGGGGCCGCCTGCGCAGCAGCGGCCGTCCTGCAGGTTAGCGAAGACGGTCAGATCCGCATGACCGCGCCCCGGGCCTTGCCCTCTTTGTTGCATGCGTGGCACACCGAACTTGAAACCGTAGGCCCCGAACTGGGCGAAGGGCTCCGGTCGGCATGGGGGCGGCTAGACCCCGAGGCCTTGATTCGCACCGTGCGCACACTGCCCTTGGTGTCAGGCGGCAACGTATTTGGCGCCCTCGTGTTATTTGGTCAGCCGGGTGCCGGCATCGACGCCGAATCGGTCTCCCTGGCCGAAGGGCTGGCCGACATGGCCGCTGTCGCGCTGGACAAGGCCACGCAGCACGAAGCGCTTTTGCGATCGTACGCCGAACTTCGGGCGTCCCGTGAAATTTTGGCACGGTCAGAAAAACTGCGGGCCTTGGGAGAAATGGCCGCCGGGATTTCTCACGATATAAAAAACATCCTCAATCCCCTGTCCCTGCAATTGGAACTGCTCCGCCGCCGTATCCATAAGGGCCCCGATGCGGCCCTGCAAGTTGTGGTTCGCATGGAAGATGCCATCCGTTCGGGCGTTGAGGTGGTCGAACGTCTGCGTACGTTTTCGCGGCAGGAGCCCGAGTGCGAAGCAGAGCCCGTGAATCTAAGTGACGCCATATCTAGCGCCGTCGAATTATGCCGCCCCCGCCTGCACGTTCAACCCGGCCTGGCGCTTACGTTAGAAATGCTGGAGACGCCCCAGGTCCTGGCCCGCCGCGCGGATCTGATCACGGCTGTCGTGAACCTGGTGTTTAATGCCGTCGAAGCCATCGCAGGCCCCGGAATCATTGTGGTCCGCACGGGGCCCGCAAACGGTGGCGGATTTGTGCAGGTCGAAGACAACGGGCCGGGCATGACGCCCGAGATGCAAAAACGAGTCTTCGAGCCCTTCTTCACCACCAAAGAGCAAGGTACAGGAATGGGCCTGGCGATGGTCTATGCGTTCGTGCAGAGGCATGGCGGCAGCATCAACGTGGACACAGAAACCGGACGCGGGACGAAGTTTCGGCTTTGGTTCCCTGCGGCTCCCGCACCGAAGGCAAGCTGAACCAGAACCTGCCTAGGCAAGCTAGGCTGTATGCGGCACGGACCGTGCATACGGGGAGCGCGTGCCACTTCCCGCTGCTTATTGGAGTCATTCTGTTGATGAACTCGTCACCGCCTTGGGCACATCCCCAGCGGGGCTGTCCCGCGTCGAGGCCGCGCGGCGACTCCGTGACCTGGGCCCCAATGCCGCCACGTCACCCCGGCGCCTGACCTGGATCCGTCTGCTGTGGCGGCAGGTCAGCAGCCCGCTTTTGCTCATTCTGGCGTTTGCCGCCGTTGTGTCAGCATTTGCCGGTGAGGTCGCGGACACCTGGGTGGTGCTTCTCATCGTCGTGGCCAGTAGCGGCCTTGGGTTTCTGCGTGAACACGACGCTAATAAAGTCATGGAGCACCTACAATCCAAACTTCTGGTCCATTGTCGGGTCGTACGCGACGGCGCGGTGGTCACGGTGCCCAGTCCAGAAATTGTGCCTGGTGACGTCCTGGTGTTAGGAGCCGGAGATCTGGTCGCCGCTGACGCCGTCGTGATTGAAGCCACTGAACTGTTTCTAAGCGATGCCGTCCTGACCGGCGAAAGTTTCCCCACCGCAAAAAACAATTCGCCGTCTTTGGCCAATGCCGGACTCAGTGGCCGTAGCAATTGCGTTTTTCAAGGCACCAGTTGTAGCAGCGGCACAGGCCGCGCCCTGGTCGTGACCACGGGTCGGGCCACAGCCTACGGGACTTTAGCCACGCGGTTGGAACTGCGCCCGCCCGAAACCGAATTCGAACGTGGCATGCGGCAGTTCGGCCACTTCCTTATGAGCGCCATGACCGTATTGGTCCTTGCGGTTTTGGCCGTGAACCTGGCCTTCGGACGTCCCGCGGTCGAAGCCCTGCTTTTTTCGGTGGCGTTGGCGGTGGGCCTTAGCCCCGAACTGTTACCAGCCATTTTGACTGTCAACCTTTCGGCGGGCGCGCAGGTATTGGCAAAAAAGGGCGTCTTGGTCAGACGTCTGCCGGCCATCGAAAATCTAGGCAGCCTGGACATTCTTTGCACTGACAAGACCGGCACGCTGACCGAAGGCGTGGTCAGTGTCGCGGGTTGTTTTTCTCCCGATGGACAACCGGCGCCCGAGGTCCTACGACTTGCCCAAATCAACGCCCGCCTCCAGATGGGCCTTGCCAACCCTATCGACGAAGCAATTCGGCAAGGCGCCGATGCCCCAGGATCGCCACCCATCACGGCCCTGCGAAAACGCGGGGAGATCCCGTATGATTTCCTTCGCAAACGGGTCAGCGTCATCGTGGACAGCGAGACACCGAACGTGGGGCTCCGTCTGATCACCAAGGGCGCCGTGGGTCCGCTTTTGGGCGTGACCACTTGCATGCGTGACGGCCGCGTGATGGACGACGCGCTTCGCGCCACCCTACTAGCCCAGGTGGACGCCTGGGCTTCGGACGGTCTACGCGTCTTGGCCGTGGCGACGCGATCTGTGCCTGAACAGGCCCAGTATGGGCGCCTTGATGAACACGATCTGACACTAGAGGGTTTTCTGACCCTCGCCGATCGCGCGAAGGCCGGGGCCGCTGCCGCTATCATCGATCTGGGCAGTTTGGGCGTGAACGTGAAAATGATCACAGGCGATTCACGTCCGGTCGCCCTTCATATCGCCGCAGCCGTCGGACTAGACACGGCCACCGTGCTGACCGGTGCGCAACTGGACGAATTTCACGACGAAGCGTTGTGGCACGCCGCCGAACGGACATCAATCTTCGCCGAGGTCGATCCCAACCAGAAGGAACGCATTATTCTAGCCTTGCGCAAGACCGGGCACGTGGTTGGGTTCATGGGCGACGGGGTCAACGACGTCCCCGCCTTACACGCAGCCGACGCCTCCATCTCGGTTCAAGACGCCGTCGACATCGCGCGCGAGGCGGCCGACTTTGTCCTTCTGCAACCCAACCTTGACGTGATCGCCGCTGGCATCCGCGAGGGCCGCACCACCTTCGCCAACACCATGAAATACGTCCTAACCACGACCAGTGCAAACCTGGGGAATATGGTCAGCATGGCCCTGGCGTCTCTGGTGTTGCCGTTTCTGCCGTTGACGGCGGGACAGATCCTGTTGAACAATTTTCTGTCGGATCTGCCAGCGTTGGGCCTGGCCCGGGACAGCGTCGATGCCGAATTGGTGACCCGACCGCGGCGCTGGGACATGAAATTTTTGCGAAGTTTCATGTGGGAATTTGGGCTGCTCAGTTCATTTTTTGACCTTCTGACGTTCTGGGTTTTGCTGCGCGGGTTTCGCGCGTCGCCCGAACTATTCCGCACCGGCTGGTTTGTTGAATCGCTGCTGACCGAACTGGTGGTCGCCCTGGTGGTGCGAACGCGCCGCCGCGCCTGGCAAAGCCGCCCCGGGCGATTCTTGCTGGGATCGACGGTCATCGTCGGTGTCATCGCGATCGCCCTGCCCTTCACGGGGCTGGGCACCCGTTTTGGATTCGTCGCCATGCCGCCGGCGCTTCTGGGCACCATCATCGCAATCGCGGCTTGCTACGCGCTGGGGACCGAGGCCCTCAAACGGGTGTTTTACAAACGCTGGCCATAGCCGTGCGCGGCAGACCTAATTATACCGCAGCCCGAGTTCCTGCCTGGTAGAAAGCCCGCCATGTCGATCAACTGGTATCCGGGCCATATGGTGACGGCGCGCAAGGAGACCGCAGAAACCATGGGCAAGGTCGATATGGTCATCGAGGTGTTGGACGCGCGCGTACCACATTCTAGCTGCAACCCTGTCTTCGAAACCTTGCGTCGGCAGGGACGACGCCCCGCCCTCAAACTGCTGAATAAAACTGACGCCGCCGATCCGGAACACACCCGGCGCTGGCTTCTGCATTACAACGCCCAACCCGGCGTGACGGCGATCGGCCTGTGCGCCAAGGCGCCCTTCGAAGTTCGTCGCATTCCAAAGATCTGCCGGGGCATGCTGCCGAATCTAGGAACCCCCGCCAAACCTTTGCGCATGATGATTCTGGGCATTCCCAACGTCGGAAAATCCACGGTGATGAACGCCTTATTGAACCGGCATGTCGCAAACGTTGGGGATGAACCTGCCATCACAAAAATTCAGATGTTCCATAAACTTGGTCCCGGAATGAGCCTGGTGGACACACCAGGCATGTTGTGGCCGGGCATTCCCCAAGACGTCGCCCTGAAACTGGCTGCCACCCACAGCATCGGCCGTGCCGCCTACGATGACGAAGGTGTCGCCGTGAATCTGGCGCAGTACCTGATCAAAGAATATCACGCAGGTCTTGCCAAACGTTTCGGGGCGATTCCCGCCGGCTGTGACGGCAACGCTCTGTTGACACACATCGCAAATGTCCGCGTTTTTGTGAAAAAGGGGGCCGAGCCCGATCTGCACAAGGCCGCAACGGCGCTGTTGAATGATTTTCGCAACGGTGACCTGGGACCCGTCACGCTGGAAACCGTTGAACAGTTCGCAGCCAACGGCCCCGCATGACATTTTTTGATCTGGGCCTTTGTGACCCGTTGGTGCGGGCAACCGAAATGATGGGTTTCACGCAACCAACGCCCGTGCAGGCGGCCGTCATTCCCGCGGTGTTGCAGGGCAGGGATCTGTGGGCATCGGCGAAAACGGGGTCGGGGAAGACCGCCGCTTTCGTGCTGCCGATCTTGCAGGCTATTGCCCAAAGGCCAGCTTCGGCGCAACACCCCGTTCCCATTTTCGGGTTGCTGCTGGCCCCCACGCGCGAATTGGCCGCCCAAACCGCCAAGGCGATTCACGACCTGGGCGCACACCTTCCGATTCATCCCAAAACCTGCCTTGCAGTCGGCGGTGTTTCCATCAACCCACAAATGTTAGCCCTGCGGGGCGGGGCCGATCTGGTCGTCGCCACCCCCGGCAGGCTTCTGGATCTGATGGCACAGAACGCATTACATTTGTCATCCGTGCGGGTGGTCGTCCTAGACGAGGCCGATCGTCTTTTGTCGTTGGGATTCGCTGACGAAATCAATCGCATTTGCGAGGCCCTTCCCGCCCGTTGCCAAAAACTGTTGCTGTCCGCAACTTTCCCTCCCGCTGTGCGCGCCCTTGGCGACCAGTTGTTACACGATCCCTGCCAGATCAACATCGACGCGGGCGCCACGCCGGACAAAACCGCCATTGTCCAGCGGGTGATCGAGGTCGATGCCCACCAACGACCGCGGTTGCTGCGGCATCTTTTGCAGACCCAGGCGTGGTCCCGGGTCTTGGTCTTCGTCGCCACCAAACAGGCCACAGAATCCCTGTCGTTGAAACTGCGGTATGCAGGACTGTCAGCGGCACCGCTGCACGGCGAACTCAGCCACACGGCGCGAACCCAGGCTCTCGAAGACTTCAAAGCCCAACGTGTTTCAGTTCTCGTCGCCACAGATCTGGCGGCCCGCGGCCTTGACATTCCGGATCTGGCGGCGGTCGTGAACTTCGATCTGCCCCGATCACCCGCCGACTACGTGCACCGAATCGGCAGAACCGGGCGCGCAGGGGAAACCGGCGTGGCCGTCAGTTTTATCGACGCCGCCACCGAACCCCATTTTTTCCTCATCGAACGCCGCCACCGGCTGACCATCCCCCGCGAACGAATCGCCGGGTTCGAACCGTCCGCCAACGTCGTCGCCCCGCAACACCCGCACGGGGGAATCAAGGGAAAACGTAAGAGCAAGAAGGACAAGCTGCGCGAAGCTGCGGCGTTGGCGGCCGGAAAAAACGAACCCGGTTAGTTGATTTCGTCGGTGGCAACGTAAAGGATCGGCACAGCCCTTGCAGCCCCTTGTTCCTTTCCCCCTGGGCCCGGGGCCGCACTTTTTTTTGTACTCAGTAAGGCCGCTTCGTCGTCGACGAACCCGCCCCCACCAGTACTTTGCTTGCCCGAGTGCGGCCGGGATCTTCGACAGGGCCGTGTAGCGCGCATACAGTTCCGCATCGACGCGGCTGGACGTGTTTCATCGCCGGGTATTTGTCCGTCAGAAAACGAAAACCTTCGTTGCGCCCGCGTGCCGCCGTGAAGGGCTGTGCCGGGTCTAGTGCAACCGCGTCCACACCGCACCCTTGGGCGTTGCCAACGCTTCCATCATGGGAGCTGGAATCGACGTAAACGATGGCGACAGCGACCGCCTGCACAGACTGAATACAGCGCATGAGGCGTTCGCCCTCGTTGCGGCCGATGATCACGATGCCGATACGAGGCTCCGCCATAATCCAAGCCCAATTTCCTGGCCAGGCTTCTTTTTCGCAGGCGAACCTGGTTTCGTGAAAGTCAGTGTTTGGATTTGCTCTTAGGCTTGGCTGTCGCAGCGGCCGCCTCAGCAGCAGCCGCCGCCTCAGCCGCCTGTGCCTTTACCGCCGCCGCTTCGGCCTGCGCTTTTTCAGCCGCAGCCGCTGCCGCAGCCGCTGCCTGTTTGACGGCCTCGGCTTCAGCGATGGTTTTGAGACCCACAAGGCCCTTTTCGAAATCAGCGCCGATGGTCTTGTCCATGTCCATGAAGATGCCGAACACCTTCCCCATCAGATTGTTGGTGCCATCCATGGACCAGGTCACCGCCACCGCCTTATCACCATCGGGAGCCACCGCAAACGCTGCGGTTGATACGGCGGCGAATGGTTCCATGAACTCAAGCCGGTACTTGATCTGCCTCGGCGGCTGGCTGTCGGTGATGGCCATAGTCCCCTTGCCCACCTTGCTATTGCCCTGCCAGGCGTAGCTTGCGCCCACGCCCTTGGCGGGTCCGTCAAAGGTCTTGGTCATCTGCGGATCCAGTTTGTCCCAGGGCGACCACGCCGCCCAGGCCTTCAGATCGTCCAGATGGGCGAACACCACAGGGGCGGGCGCGGCCATTTTCATGGAACGTTCCACGCGGTAGCTATCGGGCCGCGTCGCCGCAAACCCAAGAAATCCTACGACCACGACAACCAGCCCGATCACTATCTTCTTGAACATAGCGAGCCTCCGGACCCAGCGTATACCCTACCGGCAGGCCCACGCGCTATTGACACAAAAACAGCCGCCCATTGGCATCCCTGCGGCGTTTCGCACAGCGCAGAACGCACCCGCCGTACAGGCCATGCCCACAGCCGCGGCAGGACATTCCGGTGTGTTCTGAATGCCACCGTCGGGGAGGCGAATCAGCCCTCCTAAGCCACCATCGGGAAGACGAAATCCCCCATCAGGGAATTGAGGAAAGCCATCGGGGCGAACGAAGCCCCCATCACCCGTCATCATCGGCCGGCCCCCCATGCCGGCCATGACACCGCCCATGCCCATCGCGGCAGCGCCGCCCGAACCCGAACCCCCGCCTGCGCCTGGCATACCAGAAGATCCGCCACGTCCGACGTTACCCCCGGCACCCAT
>JAYUUT010000001.1:0-19014 GCA_043754455.1 Myxococcales bacterium | reverse complement strand
CCGGGGATTACCGGGATTACCGGATTACCACCCGCGGCGTCGCCGGTCGGGATTACCCGGGAAGCTAGCGCGGCCCTCATCAGCTAGAAGCCGGGCAGGGTGGCGGTTCCTTCTTTTTTCACCGCGTCCAAATCTTGAGGATTTAGACCCAGGATCTTTAGGATCGTTGGAGCGATTTGGGTGGTAGTCACGGCTGCCGTCTCGGCCTTCTTGTCCCACGCAGGGTTCCAAATAACCAGGGGGACATGGACGTCGTCCTCCGAAAATCCTCCGTGCTCAGCGGCCTTGAGTTTGACGGGGGTTAGGTCTTCCAAGTAAACGGTTCCGGCTTTCGGCAAGACGATGACATCGGGAACGCGGCTGTCGGTGGCGGGGTTGTCGAACATTGAAATCAGTTCGGTTCCCGAGATCACCTTGTCGATATTCGCAGGATTGGTCCCGGCGATGCTGGCGGTCAAAGCCGCCGCCGCCGCAACCGCGGTTCCGGGTTTTAGCCAAAGAAGCCCGATGTCATCGGCGTCTTGGCTTAGGATGTTGGTGGCCCCGACAATCGTGCCAAACACATCGTCCTTGACCCGCTTGATCTTTGCCGGGTCAATTGGTGATTGACCGTGTTTTGCAGAAAGAACGACGACGGTGCTGGCCTCAAGTCCTTTGGTTTTCAGGGCGGCCAGAATCATAGCAATCGATGCATCGGTACGGGTCAGCGCCATCGCAAGCCCCGTGGTTGGCGTCCCATCGGCCGCGGTGTAGGCACCCGTGCCTTTGAGTTTTTGTGTGATGCTTATCGCCTGAAAATTCATGCCGAATAGGACAGGAACGCCCGGGGTTCCTGTTCCGTCATGCGCCTTGCCCGAGATCTGGTTGAGCAACGCGGCTACTTTCAGGTCGTCGTAACGAATGCCAGCTTCGGTGCTGTCCGCGAACGCTTCCATGCTGGTGGCGTCGATCGAATCGACCTCGGGAAGGTACAGATCGTCGACGTTCTTGCCGTCGCCGGGGCCGTTGACGATGTCGTACGCGGGGTGCTTGTCGAGCCACGCCGTTCGTTTCCCCGCCGCGTGAACCACGCCGAAGATGGTGTTCACGCGTAAGAAATTGCGCGGCCACACAGGCATGCAATTCTTGGACTTGTCCCGAGGAAGTTTTGCGGGGTCGATACCGCCGCCCCCGTTAAGCTTGTCGGCGTCGAAGTCGATGCTTTCGTCCCAGGGTACGGTCGTGCCGGCGGCTCCGGTGCACGTGGTGTTCGACGCTGCAAACAGGGTCCGGTCGTAGCTGACGTCATAATAGACGCCTGTCGATTTCGGGGATCCGCCCGTCAGTTGCGCAAGCAATCCTGGGAACGAGTCAGATGGTTTGCTTGAAGACGCATTGGAAAACGCGACCCCGTGGCCGCGTAGCGCTGCAAACGCGGAATCGGGATGTGCGGCCACCCAGCGGGTCATATCGCTTTCGTGGAGTCCATCGACATCCAGAAGCAAAATGCGTTCAATTTTTACCGGTGCCGCTGCGTCCGTTCCCGCGTCCGCCGGTGAGGAGCCCCCGGTGTCGATGCCGGCGTCAGAGCGACCTGCCACGTCTCCGCCCGCTTCGCGCGAAGATCCAGCTTCCGACGACCGGACATCGCCTGTCATCATCGGGGCGGCATCACGTCCCGCATCCGCCGAATTGCTTGATCCAGCCGCGCCTGATCCACCCGCGCCGGATCCACCTGCGCCGGATCCACCTGCGGATGCTCCGCCACTGCCCGTACTGCCACCCTTACCAGCGATGGCACCACCTTTGCCGCTTCCTGTTTCTGCCGCGGCGTCAGGCTCAGTCTTGGGCTTTGGCTTGGTCGTGCTGTCGGAGGTACAGCTGGCTATTGCGGTCGCAAAGGCGAGTCCCTTAAAAAATATGGATGTTTTGATCTTGTACATGCCGACCTTCTAGCCCGGGTCCCTTGCCGTTAAAAAACAAAAAGGTGTCAATGGTGAGGCGTTCTCCGCAAGGATCTGCAAATGCCACAAGAACGTTATTATAATGGGGCAGTACGCCCCAGACTCTAGGAGGCCCGGACCGATGGAGTCGAATGCGCCATCCGCCCCGCGGGGATCGGTCGTGGGCAATCCCGAGATCGGCCTCAGCCAAAAACGCCTACCGCTCGGGCAACGCCCCCGCCTCTTGGCTGTCCCTTGCGAGCTGTCAAACTTCTCCGGCGGACGATGGGCGGCACAGCGGGGGTGGAACCAATGGACAGCGGCGGCGGCGCCCTCACCATATGAATTGGGCAATTCCTCGCCGAACCGCAAGCTCCAGCCGATCTGGCATACCGCCCTAGCCTGCCCTCTTCTTAGCGAAGACGAGGTCCCATAGTCCTCCCAGGCAGGCGCGCAGGTCCATCGAATAGACAGTCTGTTTGCAATCGGAGTGTCGAATCACGTTCATGGGCCTGCACCATGCCGAGGGAAATTATCCCCTGTTCATCGAACGTTTCCACAAACATCTGGCCAAATGTGTGAACGCCATGCGGGGCCGTTGGGAAAACGTCTTCTCGTCCGAACAGGCCAGCGTCATACGCTTGACCGAACCTGACGACGTCATCGACAAGGTGGCTTGTAGGTTTTGGGGCGGTTTTCCATCCGCAGGGGCTCTGCCAAGCCTTTTCACTTCGCAGAAATTTCGGCCGCTTCGAATGCAACCACGGAAGGGGATCTCAGAATCAACGTCCGGCGTCAGGATTCCCGGAGCAAGCGGGCACAGTTCGCGCGACGCAAACGCCACCAGTGCAGGTCCCTGTCAGGCATCGGGGCCCGGCGATGGCACCCGCATCCACCGCAGCGCAGGCTTCGCCCGGAAGGGGTCGCCGCACGCATATGTTGTTCACGCACGTCGCAAAGGACACGCATTGGTTGGCCGACGAGCACGGTTCCCCGACTTTGCTTCGGGTCTTGCAAACGCGAACGGGGCTATCGCAGAAGGAGGCGGGGTTGTCGCACACGGGCCACATTGCGCAGGACTCGCCATCCTTGGGATAGGACTGACAAGTCCGCATGGTGGGCGAGGTGCCAGCGCAAAATGCGCCTTGAACGCAGCCAGATGTGTCGGGGCACGGTTGCCCAACAGCCACCCGCGCGCGGCAAACGCCGGGGCCCGTCCCCGTCCGCGAACAATAAAAGCCACCTGCCACGCAGTCCGAAGACGACTGGCAGGGGCCACCTTCGCCCTGCTTGGCTTTCTTTTCACCGCACACGCCCATACAGCACGCTTCGGAGCACTTCTCCTTTAAGCATGATTGCGAGACACACTCCCCTGAGATCAAGCACGCCCCTCCCACGGCGATGGTGCCCTCCACCACGTTCTCACAGGCGGTCTGGGTGGCCATCCCGCTGAGCGCCTGCGTGGAACAACTTTGCCCGCCTATGACTTTGAAACACGCGTCGGCCTTGTCCGCGTGATACTTGGCCCGACCCGCGTTGATGGCATCAGACAATTGCGACAGCGACACCGCCACGTCTGATTCCAAGGACGCCCGACAGGTGGCATCGTCGGGGGCCACGGAACAGCGCACGTAATATCGGCAAATGGCGTCGGAGTATTTTTCCTTAAGATCTCCCGCGGTCGATCCCCCGCCGCCGCTGCACCCCAACGCCAACATCGCGAAGCCAATCCACGCTAAAGTTTTCATTGCACCAGTGTCGCACAGGGTACCCGCAAATCAAAAAGTCCAGGCCTGCCGGAACACGGCAGCTCCGAAGTGACCGGGATCTTCGGATCTTTCAAACTTTATGGCGGTTGTCTGGAACGGCTTTAAGGTCGTTGGAGCCGATGGGTGGGCGAATTGCAGGGGGACCGGGTTCAAGACGGCCCCCGGTAATCAAACGCGCGCCGCGACGATAGCTAAAGTAAGACCGAGCCCAATCGAAGATCACAACGATTCGGTTTCGAAATCCTATCAAGTACCAGATGTGGACGACCAACCAGGCGAGCCATGCCAGCAAACCGCTTAGCTTGAGGCCACCCACTTCGGCTACCGCGCGCGACCGTCCGATGGTCGCCATACTTCCCTTGTCGTGATAGAGGAATGCGGTCCGAGGGTTGTCCCCGCCGGGCGCGGCTCGGATTTCGCCCCGAATCAGGCCCGCCACGTATCGGCCCATCTGCATGGCCGCGGCGCTCACCCCGGGAACAGGCGCGCCGTTCTCTTGAAGAATCATCGCTGCATCGCCAATCACAAACACCTCAGGATATCCGAGCACCGAACAGTCTGAATTGACCTTCGCCCGCCCGAGGCGATCCGTTTCGACGCCTAGTTTTGCGATCAGTGCAGATGTCGTAACACCAGCTGCCCACAGGATGGTCTCAGCGTTGAGCACCTCACCGGTTCTCAGCTTCACACCTGCCCGATCTATTTGTTCGACAGGGGACTCCGTGCGCACCTGCACCCCCAATGTCGAAAGCTGCCGAAGGGCGGCTTGGGACGACTCAAGAGAGAAAGACGAAAGAATCCGTGAACCCGCTTCGACCAGCAGCACCTGCGTTTCCAAGGGACCAATGTTACGAAAATCGCTACTGAGAATATGACGGGCAAGCTCGGCGATGGCGCCTGCCAGTTCAACGCCTGTGGGCCCGCCACCGATCACCACGAAGCTGAGCAGCCGCGCACGCTTCTCAACATTTGGCTCACGCTCCGCGGCTTCAAACGCCAGAAGGACCCGTCGACGAATTTCAACCGCATCGTCTAGGTCCTTTAGACCAGGTGCAAAATGCGCCCATTCCTCATGTCCGAAATAGTGCGTGCGGGCACCCGGCGCGAGGATCAGGTAATCGTAGGGGAGCGTGCCCGCGGGTCCGAGTGCCAGGCACTTGTTTTTAAGGTCAATGTCCGTAACTTCGGCCAGTAGCACTTTGGTATTGGCTTGCTTTCGGAGAATCGACCGAATGGGCGTTGCGATCTCGCGTGATCCAAGCGCCGCCATTGCCACCTGGTACAAAAGGGGTTGGAATAGATGATGGTTGTGGCGATCCACCACCACCAATTGCACGGTCTTTTCATCAAGTCCTTGGGCGGCTGTGAGCCCGGCGAACCCGCCGCCCACGATCACGACCCGAGCACCGTTGGACATCAAAAGACCTTACGATTGAAGCTTGGTTGGCGCCAGACGCCTTCCTCAACCCACCTGTACGTAATATTTCAGCCGCAAGGTGGTCGGTCGACAACGAATACAGAGCCAACTCAGGGGGCGGAAAACAGTCGGAAGCTGGGGACCAGTTCGCGCGGCGTGGAGGGACTGGACCAATACAAGAAGATGTACGCCAAGAAGTCTGATTCGAGGTATTCAATCTTCACTTCGTATTTGCGGCCTGCTTCCAAGGCGACGGAAGCGCGCACTTCCTTTTCGCCCCGTTTGTTGAAGTCGTTAATGACCAGCTTGCCGTCGATCCACAACCTGACGCCGTCGTCAGAGAAGACGGCGAATTCGTACATTTCTGTGTGTTCGGCCTGAACGAAGCCGGTCCAGCGCACGGAAAATGTTTCGGGGCCCACGCCCATCATGGGGGATCCTTGCCCCCAGTTGAAACGAACCATTGGGTCAAGACGGGTCCCTATCAGCGCGGTCAGATCGAGGTTGTCGAAGTACTCGCCTTTGAGGCCCGTGCCTTCGCCGGGCCGGGTTTCTGGGGTCATGACCTGGCGGCGGTTGGTGATGGACATCTTGTAACGGCGAACGCCGTCCTTCATGCCCGCTATCGTGCTAGCGGAAAGACCGGGGGCGCCGACCTGCGCTTCGATGACCGCGACAGCCGCATCGATGCGTTTCATGATCGCCGCGATATCCAGCCCACCGTGCAAAAGCATCCGGCCTATCTCGTTGTGAACGGGTTGGACCAGGGACGGCAATCCAAACATCCGCAAGGCCACACCGCCCCTAGGTTTGCGCGTGGGATCGCCTGGGTCTACGAACGACCGATCCATCCCGTGGGGAATGAATACAAATTTTCCAGTGGCGGGGTTGTTGTACATATAGAAATTGTTGGGACCCCAAAAATAGCCATCGACGTGGCCTATTGAACCATCAAGGACCCAGGCCTTCTGGAACAAAGGGATGTCGAGAATCTTTGACATCGCCGCTTCCCACCCCTCGTTGGGCGTCGTCTTGCTGGCCTTGTTGAAGGCGATCATGTCGGCGCGCGACCGCATCTCTTCCTTTTCGTTCTTCAATTCCATTCCGCCCGCATTTTCCCCGGGGTCGGCGGGGTAGGTGCCCTCGTATAGATTCCCCTGGTTATTTTTTTCGCCAAAATTGCGCGCCAAGAAATCTTTGTTGATAGCTTCTTTGATCACATAAAGGCCATACGGTTTGCCGTTGAAGGTGACCAGGGTGTGGGCGGTCAGGGGCGCGGGCATCCCCGCCATTCGGTAAATCTCGTAGCCCGTGTGTTCGCTCATATAGGAAGGATCTTGGACGGCGTTGTTGAGAATGATTTTCCCAAGCCCGCCTATCTTCTGACCTTTGACGAATTCGTTCAGGTCCACGCTGAACCCGGTTTTGTTGTTCAGCGGGCGCGAGGATCCGATGAAGCCCTTGCGGCGAATGCCCACGTTCTGAACGACGACGCCGTCGAATGAAAACGTGCAAGGCACGCGTTTTCGCGATTCGCCGGCCAGGACGGCAATGTGTTCATCGGCGACGGTAATCTCGACCTTGTGCAAGACGTTGGGATTGAAAACCCCCGCCAGGAGATTCTTGGGATCAAGATTCGACGGCGGCAGGCTGGGAAGGATGGTCGGCGCCACATCAGAGCCACGGGCGGCATCGACCGGTGGCCGGGTGTCGGCGGAGCCGTCGATCGATGTTTTTCCTGGGGGACCGAGACCCGCGTCGCGGTCAGCGGGCGGCAGCGTGGCCGGGCTGGGCGCAGAGGGCCTGGCCGGCGCGGATACTCCCCCGTCAAGCGCGGCAGCTACGGAAGGTGACTCGTCGTCTCCCGATCCGGACGGACCGTTGGCGCAAGCTCCCAAGGCCAAGATGAAAAAGCTGCTAAGTCCACGTCTCATCTCCACCAATAAACTCTTCTGGCAAGAAAGGACCAGTGACGCGGGGGGCGGCGGCCGCGGCCGCGGCCGGAAGACTTGAGGACGAGCCGCTGCGGCGGGGTCATCAGGGGGCAAGCGTTGTCGCATGGCGTCGTAGGTCCAGTTCCGTGGCGAATTCGGCGGGGCCAGAGCCAATCCCCACGAGATCACGATCAAAAAGCGCGTTATCCAGGGGGATCATGGTCCGCTTTTCCCTAAACGGTTCATATGTATTTCGGGTGGAACGCGGGACCTGGACAGCCAGGCCGACTCGCGCTTCGGCCCGATTCTGACGAATGGGCAAGGAGACGAAATGACGGTACCCAAGTTCCGCAGTCCCACGGGGATCCTGACTGCTCTGTTGCTGGTGGGCGGTGTCGCGTCATGCAGCGGAGAGATTCCAGGGAATGACTCGGCTTCTTCCCCGAACATCCCGGGTGCGAAACCGGTGAGCCCTCCACCACCCGGCGCGAACCCCCAGAAAGCTGCTGATCCATCTGAGCCCGGGGGCAAGCCGGACAGCCCTGCGGAGCCAACGTCGTCCTTCTATCTGACGAGTCCTGGCATGCGGCGTCTGACCCGCCCCGAATATGTCAACGCGGTGGCGGACCTGTTGGCCGTGCCCGTCAACCTTGATGATCTGCCCGATGATCAGATCATCGAGGGCCAAAGCGCAATCGCGGGTGCCCACAAGACCGGCTACGAGGACAACAATCTGTACCTTGGCATGGCCGAGAAAATAGCTGAGATCATGAGCGCCAAATTGGTCATGTCGGCGGCCTGCGCCGATGCGGCCTGTTATCGAACATGGGCAACCGGTTTTTTAACCAGGGCATTTCGTGCGCCCCCGGCGGCTTCCACCGTGGACCGGTTCGCGGCCCTGCTGTCCGCGTCTGAAGCGGGTAGCACGCCGGCTGATCGCATGACCGCTTTCGTGGAAGCCGTACTGGTCTCACCGCATTTCCTTTATCGCAAGGAGATCGGCACCGGCACGGGCTCCGATCGGACACTTGGGCCTTACGAAGTGGCGTCGCGGCTGTCGTTTCTATTGTGGCAGTCAGGGCCGGATGCCGACCTTTTGGCCGCCGCCGCCAAGGGCGACATTTCGCAGCCGGCGGCCCGGTTGGCGCAGGTGGATCGCATGCTCAAGGATCCCCGTTCGGCCCGGGCTCTGCGTTCCTTCGTTGGCGACTGGATGGGCCTGTTCGAAAAGGAATTGTCGAAGAAGGCCCCCGAGGTCTTGGCCGGTCTCGGATCTGACTTCCCGGATGTTGCGCAGCGCGGGTTCGACATGCTGGTCGATGACGCCTTGGCCATGACCGAGACCGCGAAGCTTTCAAGTTTGCTCTCGCTCGACTACATGTTTGCGAACTCGACGCTGGCGAAGGTTCTGGGCGTCACGGCGAGCGGATCGAATTTCAGCAAGGTGATGCTCAAGACCAATGAACGCCGCGGGATCTTGATGCACCCATTGGTTTTGGGAACCCACACGAAAGAGAGCGGCGCTTCACCGTTCAACATTGGCAAGTTCATCTTCGAGAATGTCTTGTGCGACGTCATCCCGCCGCCGCCTGCCATGTTCGCGCCCGTGGAGGACTCGACGACCGAAACGCAGACGCTGCGCCAGAGGCTGGAGGCCCTGACGGTCAGTCCGACCTGCGCCAACTGCCACGTGCGCATCGGGCCTCCTGGGTTCGCGTTTCTGCCTTTCGATGCCATCAGCCGATACAAGAACAAGGACGCGCGCGGTATGCCGTTTGACACCAAAGGGATCCTGAAGCTGCCTTTTGGCGAGGCACCATTGCCCTTTGATGGCGCCAGCGATCTGGCCTCGAAGCTGTCGGGCAGTCAGGGAATCCAACGTTGCGTCGCCCGGCGCATGTTCCGCTGGACTTATGGTCGTTATGAGTCGCCGGCGGATAAGGCCGCGATGGACGAAATCGAGCAAACCGCGATTGCAACGGGTACCTCGGTCGCGCCCTTATTGCGCAAGGTGGCGGGTGCCCCCGCGTTTGGTCAAGTCCGCATTCGCTAAAGGAAATTGCCAACATGATCAAATCAAACCGCCGCGATCTTATTTTGAAAATGGGTGCGTGGCCTATGCTGTGGCCACTTGTGCGTTCCGGCAAGTCCTACGGCGCCGCCACGCCGCCACGCCGTGTGCTGACGATTTTTAGCCCCAACGGGCCCATCATGGAGCAGAAGGTTCCAGCCTTCGGCCCCAGCGACACCCAGTTCGAGATGCACGAGTGGTACGCACCGCTGGCGCGCCACAAGGATGTCGGCTTCTTTTTCACTGGCATGAACCAAGCGGGTTGGCAGTTCGGAAAGAATAACGAATACGGTCATCAGTCATCGGGCACGGGTGCTTTGACGGCGCGGGCGACCGAAGGCACGAACAACGGCACAGGTCCTTCCATTGATCAGTACATCGGACAGGAGTTGCAGAAGCGCGGTGTGATCACGCCGAAGCGATCGCTGCTGTGGGGTCTGCACAACAAGGTCGGCAATTGGGGGCCCTGGTACGAGGCTGCCGGCAAGCCCGCGCAGGTGCAGAACGATCCGTATAAGGCGTTGGTCGACATCAGTGCAGGGCTCATCGGCGGAGGGATGGCCGTTCCGGGTGGCCCCAGCGCCAACGGGCGGCTTGTCCGTCGCAAGTTGGCCCTCGATGCGGCCTATAAGGAATGCCGCGAGCTGACCGCGGGTCTGGGATCCGAAGGGAAGAATCTGCTCGATTTTCACTGCACGAACGTGGATTCGTTGCAGAAGAGCGTCATCAAGTCGATCGAGGCGGCAGCCCAAATCCCGGCGGGCTCGGTGAAAAACAGTTGTGGTGCGCCAGCCAAACCGAACACCGACCTCGCGGCCACGGCGAATTTCGGCTCCGCTGAAAGCCGCGACGAGATGTCCAAGGCGTTCGCCGATCTGATGGCGCTCGCCTTCTCCTGCGACGTCACGCGATCCATCGGCTTCTCCTTTGGTGCCACGGCGGATCGCTTTGCGATCCCGGCCAAATACGGTGTGCCCAGCTCTTTGAAAGTGGACTCGGGTGATTCGGGCCCGCAGCACCACGCTTGGACGCATGTCCAGACCTCAAGTCCCGAGAAGCGATTGGCGCTCAAGACCTTCTACCTTTGGTACTCCGAGGTGGTGGCCCGGTTCTTAGACAAACTGAAGTCCACCCCGGATGCGGATGGCCGACCCTTGATGGACACCACGCTGGTCCTTTGGACCTCCGAGCTTGGTGCCGCGGGGCTTGAGGCGCATCCGCAGCACCACGTGCCGGTGCTCCTGTTCGGAAACGGCGCTGGCGCCTTCAAGCCCGGACGCTTGTTCCGCGGCGAGACCGTGAAGAACAATGCGCTCATCATTCACAGCCTCTTTGTGTCGATCGCCCAGCACGCGGGTCTTTCCGACGTCAACGTGTTCGGCAATGCCGGCACGGGACCACTGGACTGGCTCAAAGGTTAGGTTTTCTGCTGCGATCGACATGGGGTGCTCCTTCATATCGATCGCCAAGTACGCGGGTCGATCGCCAAGTACGCGGGCCGCCGCAACGCGCCTGCGAAAAGGACCACGGGCCCACAAGCTGTTCGTGGCGCGCTCGCGCTCAAGGGCGACACCTCTTCGGATCCACAATGGTGTAAGAGAACGCGGTTTGAATGCTGCGCAGATCCCGATCCGACCGCTGCGCACAAGCGCACGGGACGTCAGCCATTGGGGTGCAGACCGGACCATGAAGGCCTCTTGAATCAAGCCCCCGTAGCGCGTAGCGATTGCGCGCCTCCAAAAGCGTGCGGGCCTCGGGTGTCGTCAACGCAATCGGCTTTTCGCAGAGCCCATGCTTCCCTGCGGCCTCCGCTTGGATCGACCAAGGCACATGCCGGCATTTCGAAGCGCCAGATCAATAAATGAAATGACCGTCCGCACACGACTGAGCCGATGCATATCGGGATGGACCACCAGCCACATATCGTTGGCGACAATTGCCGGTTTGAAAACACGGACCAAGGCGGGATCCGGGTCGGCCAGAAACGCTGGAAGGGCCCCGACACCCCAGCCGGCCTTGGCCGCCTCCATCGCCGTCAAGATACTGTTCATGCGAAAGACCACGCGCCCGTCCGCCAAGTTCTCGTCAATCCACCGCATCGGCGCAACCTGCGCAAGTTCGTCGCAAAAACCAATCACCGCGTACCCATCTAAGGGTCCACGGCCAAAGCCTGCTGTTCAACGCGCTCGGCCAGTCCAAGCAAGCCATCGCCCACGGAACTGAGATTCAAGCCCGACGCTGACCGCACGAACAACTGTGCGGATTTGCGGCGCGCTGCACATCTGCATTTTTGCATATTGGAAATGCAATCACATCTATTCCAATTGTTTTTCTGCAGTGGCAGCTTGCACGCTCACAACGCAGCAAAGGAACGGAAATTATGACCAAGAAGATCATTGCAGTGGTTGGCGCGACAGGGGCTCAAGGCGGCGGACTCGTCCGCGCAATCTTGGCGGACGAAAGCGGCGCGTTTGCCGTGCGGGCCCTAACCCGGGACATAAACAGCGATAAGGCCAAAGCGCTGGCCCAGTTGGGGGCCGAAGTGGTCGCCGCAGACGTGGATGACGAAGCCAGCCTGGCGCGCGCCTTTGAAGGTGCCTATGGCGCTTTTTGTGTGACCTTCTTTTGGGCACATTTTTCTGCCGAAAAAGAAATGGCCGAGGCACGCAACATGGCCTCTGCCGCCAAACGCGCGGGCGTCAAACATGTCATCTGGTCCACGCTGGAAGACACACGCAAATGGATTCCCCTGAGCGACAACCGCATGCCGACATTGCACAGCAAGTACAAGGTGGCCCATTTCGACGGCAAGGGTGAAGCCAACAAAATCTTCGGCGATCTCGGCGTTCCGACGACCTGCCTGAACACATCGTTTTTCTGGGAAAATTTTATCGGGTTCGGTCTTGGGCCCAAGAAGGATCAAACCGGGAAATACGCCATCACCCTACCAATGGGTGACAAGAAATTGCCGGGCATCGCGGTCGACGACATCGGCAAGGCGGCCCTGGGTGTCTTCAAGGTGGGCGGCGAACTGATTGGAAAGACCATCGGCATCGCCGGCGAACATCTGACGGGTGCGCAAATGGCCACGGCATTCTCAAAAGCGTTGGACGTTGAAGTCGTCTACAACGAGGTTTCGCCCGAGGCGTATCGCGGCTTTGGCTTTCCCGGTGCGGACGATCTCGGGAACATGTTTCAGTTCAAGCGCGATTTCGAAACAGATTACTGCGCTGCACGCCCCTTGGAGGCCACGCGAAAGTTGAATCCTCAACTCCAGTCCTTCAGCACATGGCTGGCGGCGAACGCCAAGAAGATTTCACTCGGTTAGCCACCGACGGTGCCCCACTTCATGCGGCAATGCCAGATCAGCCCACAGTGCAGCTCGGAAACAACCAGCGCGCTGTCGTCGGGAGAGATGGCGAGATTAAACGCGCCGTACTTGAATCGTTGCCGCCCGACCGAGCGACCAGAATTGACGTCGTAGACACGCAGTTCGGAGAAGCCGCCTTGAACCACCTCGACGGCGAGGAACGGATTGTCGATGGATGAAGAGAACCGTAGCGGTGTGACCGAATCCCCGGCGCCTATTGTCGCGAGGTTCGTCGCCCGCATAACCGGCATTTGTTTGTTGGACAATCCAAAAATTTGGAGTGAACCGTAACCACCCATCGCCGCCATTGTCGCGTCCTGCCTGAGGATCATGTTGGCGTAGTCTGGACCTACGATCGTCGCCGTGACTGTGGGCGAAGGCAACTCGATATCCATTAAACGAAAGTTCTGCTTGCCGGTATTGTCTCGCTCCCGAATGAGTGCCCATTGGGATGCCCCGGTTGATTGCGCCACCGAGACAGCGTCCACCGAAGGAAGGATGATCGTCGGAATGATCTTGTGTTGAGCCAGAGACCATATTCGTCCCGTCGTGGTGGCCCAAACACCCGCAAAGAACTGGTCGGGATTCGACATCGGCACGATGCCGGTGATCGTCTCGATCCCTTCCAGCTTGACGGTCAAAGCGTCGACTTCCGCATCCGTCGTAAGATCAAATACGCGCAACGTTCCGTCGGTGTTGCCCTCGCCATAGATCTTCTTGTCACCTGCCGCAAATTGCACCCATCCCAGACGGGCTGATTTCAGGTCGCGCCCCGTTGCAGTCAGTCCGCTTGCAGAGACGGACCACAACCGCGTGTACCCTTGCCAGGCAGCTGTCGCCACCAGTGTGCCGTCAGCCGAGAAAGCCACGCCCCGCGGAGGAAAGTCGTTGATGTCCTTATCCGGGTCACAGCCCGTCGCATCGTAGGTCGAGTAGGATCTGCATTGAAAACCCATCATTGCCACCACGGGGGGAGCATCCGGTTTCGGTGGAGCGGCGCTGTCCTGGATCATCGGCAGGTCAACGGTGCTGTCGAGGATCGCAGCGACATCGCGCGTGGAAAGTATGTCTATCTTCAAAGGTGCATCGGGGCCGACTCCCGGAGGCATCGTCGTGGCAGAGTCGCCACTGACATTCGCGGCGTCCGGTGCGATGAACGTCCCGCCGTCGCGGGGGCCGCCCGCATCCACATTGCCTTCCAAAGGACGATTCATGCAGCCGGTGCCAGGCAAAAGCGCGATGCTGATTTCAACTGAATCACCCGCCTTGGTAATACCCGCCTTGCCCTTCCCTGAAAACTCACAGCCCCCGGCGCCCGGGGCTTTAGCGACGACAAGGATCTCCCCCGTGACGTTGCTTCCCACATAAACACCACGACGAAGCCCCTGGGGCCCAATCGAAATTCCAGCGCCCAAGGTGAAGGTCCGCTCGGTCCCTCCGACGAGGAGAGAAAGTTGCCGCAGCTGCGGCTCGACCCGCTCGGTCGTAACCTTCGCTGTCACCAAGCTCTCCGATTCTTTGGCGCACGAAATTACAAAAAGGATGGCCATGGCGCATCCAAGGCGGCCGACTTTCCATTTCTTGTTTGAATTAAATTGCATGAAATGACGGACCTTCACTGGCACTCCGACGTGCAGGACGGTTTCGCAGTCTCTTGTCGACCGGCAATGAAAGCAATTCCAGCGCTGGCGCCCACAACAGCGGTTACGACCCCCCAGAACCATCCCCGTTTCCAGATGGGGGCGGCGTCATTGTCCGCGTCGTGTTTTGGGGGGGGCCGCGCGCCCATGCGCATCGTCGGCAGGGGTGCCCAGCGACGCGCGCGGCGTGAGGTGCGGGGGCAGCGCAGTCGAAGAGGCTGCCGCTTGGATCGGCGGATTGGCAGTGGCCGCGGGAGTTTTCGAACCAGGTTCGGGATTCGTGGCTGCGGCGCTTGGTGGCCGCTCGGAATCGGCGATGCGCTTTTTCATCTCGTCGATGTAGCCGTTGACCTCGGCACGCTCGTCCGGAGTGATGCCTTTTCCCTTTGCCAGATATTGGCGCAAAAATTCGATGCCGCGTTCAGCCGCGCCGAGTTTTTGATGACACCGGCCAATGTTACGTAGGTACACAGGGTGCAGCGTTTCCGAAAAGAGTTCCTCGTGCAGCGCAAGCGCTGCCTTGAAATCACCGGACACGAACGCGCGACGGGCCTTGACCTCTGTGCTTCGATCCGCGAAGGCGAACCTCGGAACTACTAGAATCCCAACCGTCAAAGGCAGGGCCCGTCGACGGGTCAATCCGACACGAGAGAAATGGGCATAGGAGGCCCGGACCGATGGTAGTTTTCCGGGACTGGCGGCGGCAGACGGAAGGCGGCTTGAAATTGGCCACCAAGGGACGAAAACGGCCTGGGTGGGGACGGTTTCGACCATCCCACCCCACACCCTCCGATGAAAACCGGCATTGGGCGCGGTGAAGCCATCGCACCCATGCGGGAGCGTTGGTCCGCCAATCGGAATTTCGGATCGGTGAAATGTCGGACGGTGGGGCTCATCTGGCGCCTGGGCTTAGGCGTGCTGAGGCTGTCGCTCCAACTTTGCGCGAGGATTTTCTCGGGGCCCAAAACCGCGCGGCCAGTTTTTCGTAGCTTGTCAGTGGCGATGTCGAGAAGGTCGGTGATGGCGGCGGCGTATTGGTTGCAGCGTGGGCATTCATGGCGCGGGCCAACAAACCATGAGAATCACGACGGAAATCAGGATAGACGGCAAGGGGGTCAGTCGCGCAGACGTGGACATGATTGCTAAGCGCAACGGCGGCGTGCAGAAACATGCTGTGTTTCTGCGCCGCCCAGCCGAGGCAATACCAGAAGATATTATTGGTCTCGGGGTCCGGGCGCAGAAAGGGGCGCATGGGGAGGTGACAAGGATTCGGCGGGGGGGCGCCCGAAAGTTGCCTGAAAACAACCTCCGGTTACTAAACGACCGTACGGCTCCGTCATCAGAGTACCTTAACCAGGTTCGCGAATTCGTCGCGCAACGAGATCGCGTCCGACGCCTTGACCGCGCGATTCGCCCCAGACGATGAGGTCCGAGATGTACGCCTCGGTGCCGCCCAGCATGGGAAATGGCAACCAGTGCACCACGATGAATCCACGGACGCCCGCACCAGGGCGCACCACCAAGCGCGAGGACGCCGAGACCAAACTGTGTCGCCGAGATCGTCCGAGGCGTCCCAGAGCATCGGTATTTCAAACAGCTTTGTCCAGTTGCCTGCGCAAGACGCGACGACGACCAATACCCGTGGGTCTTGCGAGGAGGAGCAACGCTGCGGTCCGCCCGGATCGTCGGCCGGACTTAGACGGTATTTCGAAGGCGGCGAACTAGTCGAATCCCGGCGCCAGCATCGCCGTCATGCGGATGGGGTTCTTGATCCCCTGTGACGTCATGAAAGCGTCGGCGTCTTGTTTCAAACGGGCCCCTTCATCACCGCCCAACAGTTCCCCCTGGCGACGTCTGGCGACCGCGGCGTGCAGCTTCATGTCCATGGCGGTCGCATGGCGGTCGCCCGTCGCGAGAAGGTCCATCGCGCCTTTTAGGTCACCCCGCATGTTCGCCACGCCCGCGAGGATGAGATAGGCATATGTTCCGGAGAGGTTCGTTCGCATGCGCAGGAGGCGTTTGCCCAGACGTTCGGCGGTGCCAAGCTGCGCTTTTCGGTCGGACCTCGTCGCCTTTGCCAACGCTGCCCGGCCGCATAGCTCTTCCCAGCGAATATGCGTGGTCTCGATGACGTTGAGCTTGGCTCTTCGAAAAGCCTGAGTGGCCGCAGTCATCGAAGGGACCACAAAACCATCCAATCCTTGGTAGAGCCGGACGTCCACTTCCGCCGCTATGAGCTGCGCGTGCTGAAATGAAAAACTCATCATCGTCCACTTTTTTCGAGCCGACGAGAGGCTTTCGAGAGCCAAGGCGGGTTGGTCTGAAGCGAGCCAAACCAGCCGCATCGCGTAGGACCTGAGGATAGTCTCTGAGAACAGGTCGCCGCGCGCGCCCGCCTCAGAAACGGCGGCTGGGACAAGCCTTACGACTTCGCCGATCTCACCAAGGTTTTCTAATGCTGCAGCAAGGAAGTTCATCACCGATCCCACCTCCCATCCTGCCCCAAAGCCGTTTTTCGCAGAATCCGCAGCGAGTCTTCGAGATCCAAACGCGCTACCGCAAACCGATAGTCGCAAAAGGCTAACATTCCCCGCGCAAATGCCACCAACCCCTGCGCGTGTGGATGGCCCAGTCGTTGCGCGAGCTCGTGCGCTCGATCAAGAAGAGCTTTTGCACGATTGACCGCCGCCCCCCCACACCGGCTACAAATACGACCTCAGTGGCCATCCCTCGTGCGATTCGGTACGGCTCACCCGCCTCCAGCGCCTCCAGCAAGTGTCCCGACAGAAACGCCATGCCACGTACGATGTCTGTGTTGGCAAGACCTTGTCCGGCGGCCCAGTAAGCGTCAATGCGTGCGAGCTTTACCTCAGAGATCTCGCTCTCCTTCCGCTCCTGGAAGCCCAGCCCCCGGAGCCGTAGACGCGCTCGGTTCCACAGCAGCGACCTCAGCGCGCGACCCGGCGTAAGCGGGAAACGGACGTCGACCGCGGCGAGAGCGTTCTTGAGTGCTGCCAGTCCTTTCTCCATATGCCCCGCACGAAGAAACTGCTCCGCCGCCTTACGTTCGAGGTCCAGGCATTCGAACGGCGGCGCTGCCGCGCGAGCGGCCAAGAACGCATCTCCTGCATCGCCGCCGCGGCCGGCCCGAGCCAAAGCCACGGCCAGTTTACTCCTCACAGGCCACGCACGCTCAGGGGCAATGTCCAGGGCCACCTGATAAAGCGCCGCCGCTCGATCGAACGCCAGTGCGACCAGTGCCCGTTCGGCCGCGCGTTCAGCGTAAAAATAGGCGCGTTCTCGTCGCCCGGCGGCCCGATGATGTCCCAGCAAACGTTCCATATCGCTGGATTCGGAAGCCTCCAACGCATCGGCCAGACGACCGTGCAGCTGACACCGAGACGGGTCTTGCAGGGCGGAGACAACCCCCTCGCGGATCCGATCGTGGTAGGTTTCGAGTTCGTCCCGCCCGGGCGACCCGGGCCGCACCAGCACCAAAGACGAGCGGCGCAGGTCTGCCATCGCCTCAGCCGCCTCGCCGCCGGTCAGGCCCGCCGCCTGCCACGCCACCGACGCTATCACAGGGCCCCCGAGGGCGACCACCTCCAGGAGCCGCCGGGCCGCCGTCGGAAGGGTTTCGATACGCCGCTGTACAACCGCATCAAGAGTTAACGTGTCGGCAGCCGTATCGATCTTAGCGTTTAGGTGGCGGACCAACTCCTGCAGAAAAAATGGACTCCCCTCCGACGCCCGGGCGATTGCTGCGGCATCGCCTGCTCGACTCGAATTTCCCGTGGCGAGCAGCGAGTGACTCAGGATCTCCGCGTCTTGTAAGTCGAGCGGACCCAGCTGTACCTCTCGCCACTTAGATTCGAGGTGCAGGCGCATCACCCCCTCGCGCAACGCGACCACGCACTCGGTTCGCTGCGCATCCTCTTGTCGACATGTTGCCAGGATCAGACACCCCGGCGCATCCGGGGGCCGCAGCAATTCCAGCAGCAGAGCCGCGCTATCCGCATCCGCCCATTGCAGATCGTCCAGGCTCAGCACCAGGGGGAACCGATCCGCTATGCGGGCCATCAGCTCTCGAAGTGCCACCATCGCACGCCGACGCTGCTCCTGGGGATCCCCGCTTTCGTCCGTCCGCCGCGGTGCCTGCGCGATCGATTCGATCTGCCTCATGACCGGGAACAACTGCCCAAGAGCCATTGCGTCCCGGGGAACAAGAGCCAGCACTTCGGCCGCAGGTAGGCCCAACAAGACAGAGGTCAGCTTATCAATACACGCGTCCAGCGCGTTGTACGGCACGGACTCCCTTTCGTAGCACCGTCCCGCCAGCACCAAAGTCTCTGAGTGCCGCTCGAGGGTCAGCGCCACAAACCGGCGCCCTAGGGCGGACTTCCCTATGCCCGATGTTCCCAGCACCAACACAAACACGGCGCCACCGCGGCGGCTGTCCTCCAAAGCTCGCTGCAACTCAGCGAGTTCGCGCCCTCGGCCCACAAAAGGAGCGGTCTCTGCCTCCGTCCGCGGGCTTGCGATGGGCGTTGTGGGTGCCGCAGACGAGGGGCGTTCTTGCCCGCCAAGATCCCGCTGCCCAGCCCTCGCCCTCACTCGCTCCATCACCTCGACGCCCGTTGGGCGAAGCTCAGGGCTACGCTTCAACAGGTCCAAACTGAGCGCGATCAGATCCGGCGGCAACCGGCCGACGAAGGCCTGCGGAATTACCGCATCTTGCGACTGTTTCTCTTGCAACACCTGTGCGAATTGTCCCGAAAATGGCAATTGACCCGTAAGCGCCTCGAAAAGCATGGTCCCAACCGCGTACCAGTCAGTCGCAGGTGATAGAGGCCCCCCAGCCGCCTGTTCCGGCGCCATGTACGCAGGCGTG